>NZ_BAAIEW010000040.1:0-14167 GCF_054654515.1 Desulfothermus okinawensis JCM 13304
GTCTTCATCAAACTTTCTGCCTGATCCAACCTGTAAGACCATCCTGAAACTATCGACCTTTTCCCCTATGACCCGCGGCTTCTTGAACCATGGATTAGTCCCGAGCTCTCGTTCCTCGACTCGGGACTAATCCTTTATTTGTTAGGCGTCTTTTTTGTTAGTTATTTCACTGAATTTCCTCTCAAATTCAACATACTCATTCCAAGCATTACTATTCATTTCATTCAAATCAATTTCCAAATAATTATTTCTTATAATGCTGTTAATCTCTATCAATGTATCACGCATTTCATTTAATGAATTCTCTATTACCTTCCAAGCTTTTTCCTGTCTTTCATTCAATGGCATAGCTAAAGGATTTGAAAAAACATATCTGTCTGAATAAGAAATGTCTTTATAGAATTCTCCAAAAGAAAGAGTCATCTCCCATGATCTATATAATTTTTCAAATTTTTCATATAACTCTCTATCATAAATGTGAAACAGATTGTTTGTAAAAACTCCTCGAAATGATTCCCAAAAATGAAATATAGAACCATTTATAATTCTAGGACCAGATTCTATATGATCTTGAAGTGTAGGTTGGTGAATAGTAGAAAGTATCCATTTAATATTTTCTATATCTCTATTTCTTTTTAACTCTTCAGGAGTTAGATTTTTCTTCTCAATTTCTTTAATTGGATTTTGCTCTACAATAATTGAGACAGCTTCCTTTAATAAGGAACTTAAATTATTCCTATCTGATTTGTATGTATCTATACTCGTTCCTTTAGCAACAAAAGTTGTGACCCTATGCCGGTCAAAGTCAAACGGTAAATCTCTTTCATTTGAATAAGCTTTATTTAATAATAAGATAATTCTGTTCCATCCAAGTATGCTTACTGCAAAACCCAGTTCAAAAACAACATTTGGATTTGGTGTCTTCCTGTCACAACTATCACATTCATGATTTATAATGGTTACATCAGCTACAAAAATATCGGAGCATTTGATTTTTTCCATTATTGTTAAAGGGATATTGGGACTTCCTGCTTCCTCACGTGTTGCTTCGTCGATAAATATTTTAAGTCTATCGTTTTCCAATTCTGGTATTATTAGATGTAACGCATCCCTAATCAATTTACGATTTGTATTGTCTGGCAAATCAGATTGCCACGAATAAAAAATTGTCAGCTCATCCATGTTTTTAATCGCCTAACGGCAAGGGGCACTTGCCGCTATGGAGCGAAGCGAGGTACGAGCGCAGCGGAATAGCGGTCAAGTGCACCCGATTGTTCGGCGAAGCCAATATTAGTCTTTATCCTTCTTTTTTTAAATCAAATGGTGGATTCATTTTTAATTTAATATCTGGGTTTATCTTAAATGCAGTCCATGCTGTTTCAAGTACATGAACTATTTCTCTTTGACGTTGATAATGTAAAAACATTTCTATATGTCGCCTTGATGTTTCACCAATAACTACAAAAGATAAAACAAACAAAAGCACAATAAAAAATGAAACGAATTCTTGTTTAAAAACATTTAAAAACTTATCATCATTAGCTAAATATGCTCCGAAACAAGTAAATGACAATATTAACAGAGCGATAACAGCTCCCCAAGAAATAACGCGTCCTGCATACCAAGCTGAACACGCTAGGCGAACATGGGCTTCATTCCTAATTAATATTCCACACTGATTAGGGAAAAAGAATCTGATTCTGGTTTTTAAAATATTAATAAAGTTTTTTGTTCTATTTTTTCTAGCCTCCCCTTTCCAAGGTACAAGATCTTTTAGATATCCTAATCCTCGATTTTCTAAATATTCATCAAAATAAGGGAAGGGGAATTGACAATCATCTTCTGAACTACATGCGTATTCCTTCCTAATTTTTTCATTAAAGTCTTTAAATTTCGTATCTGACCACTTATCCTCATCTTTCTTTTTATTTTCTTTTAATTCACTAAGATATTTTTCGAGGTTAATGCCCTCTTTTTTCGCTTCTTTCTCCATTAGTCGTTTTAGACTCTTGCGATTTGGTTTCTGAGGATCTTTCCTATAGAATATATGACCAATGATATAAGAAATGAAAAAAACAATAAAAGCGATAGTAAGCCATAGAATGTTGGGAGTTTGTTGGATAGCTTTTAATAACTCAAAAAGGCTCGCAAACAGGCTCTTATTTACTGAATTGCCTTTCACCGCATTAATAATATCTCCACATAAGAATAAAGTTGGAGCGAATATCAAAATATAAGAAACTATCACTAAGATACCAGGCAATATTCCACCTAAAACATCAATCCAATATTCTTGGCGGATTATGCGTGGTACAATTTCTTCAGTATTTTGATTTTGTCCAATTATATTCATTTGTTAAACGCCGAACGTCATGGGTCAGTTGCCGCCAAGGAGCGCAGCGGATTGGCGGTCAACTGCACCCAATTGTTATGCAATTTAATATCATTCATTTTTACATAAAATTGAACCATTATATTTAAGATCTTTTATCTTTTCGATAATACTTAAAATTGTTGGGGGCAATAAGTCTCGATGTGATTTACCATCATCACCAATTAAGCTACAAAGCTGTGTGGCCACATATTTATGTTTTAATGGTTTACCTGATGGTCCTATTTCTTTTTTGCAACTTTCAACTAGATCATTGTATTTTTCAATCTCTTGTTCCATCATTTTTTCATAATCTTCTTCGAGAACAGCAAAATTATCTGCCACTATTGTTTTAAGTTGATCTATTGAATCTAACTGATAATCTAAAAGTTTAAGTAGCTCCAAAGTTTTTTCTCTCACTTCTTTATCTTTATTGTTTTTATCTCCGTCAAACCATAAAAATGTAGGAATCATAAATCCATTAAATATTCGCAGTAATCTATCCATTTGTCCCTTACCATCAGCATGAACTATAGAAATATTATTTCTATCCAGATCATAACCAACCGCCTTCGAATAAATGGGGAGGGAATATTTTTCCGAATCACCCTCTACAATTACTACCTTATCAGCAAAGAAACCTTCGTTTATATTCTCATCAAATACATGAGAATATTGTTCTCTTATACCTCGTTCAGTAGCCTCAATTCCTTTTCTAATTTTTAAATCTTTAATTAAATCCTCAATTGAAAGTTGGAAAGGTGCACTTTGTAAAACACGTTCTTTTTTTTCACGCCGCATTAGACATATTTCATCAAAATTAGAGATGCTTATAAATAAATTCGATTGAGTACTATAAATTATCTGATCTCTTCCCTCTGAGATATCTCTAAATACTCCCATTAAGGTCCTTTGTAGTTGTGGATGTAGATACAATTCAGGCTCTTCAATTGCAAAAATTGTTGATCGTTGCTCTGCCTCCTCGCCGGCCTTGATAATATGAGATAGTTCTGCGTAGGCTCGGAGAATAGTAAATATCATTGACCGTTGTAGACCATGACCTTTGGCCTCTATTTTAGTTCTAACACCGTCATTCGCATATAAAGATGCCCCTCCAAAAACTTCTTTTATTTTTGGAAGAGCCATTTCTATTTCTATATCACAGTCTATTATTTCGTTTATTAATTGATTTAATTTATTTTCGATTTCTCTAATTTCTTTAATTCTATCATCAGAACCTCTGTTTAGTAATTTTTCTACTTCCTTGATACCTTTTGAGATAACATCTTTTTGCTCCTGAGAAATTTTTTCTAATATTGAATTAATCAATTGTCCAAAAGGATTATTTCTACTTACCTTAGCTTCATCGCTAATATCTCTAACAGCAGGAACATAAATGAATTCGGGCAGCGCTCCTTTTAGCACTCCTGGATATCCCTTTGGATTTTCAATTTCTTTCAACGAGAATGGAATGGCATATTTGTATTCTTCCATAAATTCTTTGGCCTTCTGTTTCCAAGTTCCCACATTTGGTTTGGTACCGCCAACGAACTCCACAAAATCACAACCGTTTATTCGTAATGAATCTCTCTGAGACCACCATTTTTTAATGTTTTCTCCATTGATATTATCTTCAACCAGCCACTCAACATCAGGAACACTTTTTATTGCTAATGTTGTTACGGTGTAAGTGTCGGTTCCAGAACAAGAATATTTTCTGCCAACTATTAATCTTTCTTCTTCTAGCCAAGGAGCGAATTGTTTTTTTTCCCATTCACTTAAATCTTCGAAAGTTATTGTAATACTAATCGGATTTTCTATGTTGTGATTATAGAAAACTTCTTCATTAACAAGTTTTACGCCCCCATCAAAAAAAAGCTGCAATGCTTTTAATACATTAGACTTGCCGCTATTATTTCGACCAATCAAAGCTAATAAATTCTTAGGGAAAATGGTAACTTCTTTAAGTGAACGATAATTTAATATTTCAATTTTAAAGATTTTCATATAAATCTCCTATGCATAACGCAAAAAGTCAGTGGCTGGTTTGAGCGCAGCGAAAAACCAGTCCACTGCACTGATTTGTTGGATGATATTCTTTATTTAATAAATATTTTTCCGATGACCTATCTTTAAAATATATATTTCCTTTTTCTCCCAATTAACATCAAAAAGTATCCTGTAATCTCCTATTCTTAATCTGTAATCTGCTAGGTAATGATTTTTGAGATGTTTTATTTGAGATAAGTTAGGGAAGTTGCTTAACTCTTCTATCCCTTCTCTTATCCTATTTAAATTTTGGGGGGATATCTTCCTTAAATCTTTTAAAATACTTTTAGGATAAATTATTTTGAACATCTATTTTGTTCCATATTTCCTCATGGGTAAAGATTTCTCCCCTTTCTATCTCTTTTTTCCTTAATTCTACCTCTTCTTTAAGTTTTCTATATTTCTCTTGATTAATAAGTAATTTCAAAAAATATATTATCTTTTCTTGATCACTCTTCTCTAATCTTTCTATTAGGTTTAAAGCTCTAATGTCCATATTTTCATCCCTCTATTATATTTCCATCCAACGATAAAGGTCAGTGGCTGGTTTGAGCGCAGCGAAAAACCAGTCCACTGCACTGATTTGTTATATTTAAAATTTAAGATTATTTTACTTTTGCTTTAATATCTTCTACTATTGTTGAATACTCAGACAAAAATCTTTCTGTTTTTTCAGCAATCTCTTCAAAGGGAGTTACCGCAAAATTAAATGAAATTTTACAGAGACTGTTACTTTTTCCATATCTATTTTGACATTTCTCCACTTCAGAACCCATTCTTTCATACATTTTTTGATAAACATTTTCTCTTAATCTTTTTATCCAATTTTTATCTTTCTTTAATTCCCAATTCCCACACTTTACGAAAAGGGATTCCCAACAAAATTCAACATATATCTCAACCCCATCAATTTCTATCCAACTTTCATCTGCATTCATCACAGGATTATTACTACCACTGTAAATAGACCATTTATTAGATTTTAAAAAATTATCTCTAAGTATTGCATATAAAAGATAGAATACCGGAAATGGCCATCTGTATCCTTTTTCTATCAAGTCTTCCTTTAAGTTCCAGATAGAATCTGATTTTTGTATTTCCACTAAAATATTTCTATACCTTTGAAGCTCGAACTCTATTGCTTCTTTCCAAACTTGAACATTTGGGAGATTGATATCATCAAGATAGGAAAGAAAATCATTTAACCTAATAATTTTGTATTTACTTATATCACTATCTCTTGTTGCTTTTGCGGATACTCCCATTAGTACCAAAACAACTTCAATATCTGTCTCTCTATATTTCTCTTTCAAAGCCTGTTCTGTAACTTCAAGCTGTTCTTCCTTAGGTATACTATCAACTTTAAATTCCAATCCCAAAACTTTTGGCGAACTTTCATATTTACATTCAATAACCAAATCTACCTTAATTGACCTACCTTTAGCCCATTCTAAATATGTTTTTATGGCATTAGGATACCTATCTATTTTCTTAGAACTTATTTTATTAATTAAATCAACTTTCTTTTCAATTGGAATTTGAGTATTCTTCGAATTTACCAACCATGCAAGCACTCCTGAATGCACTTTTTCTATTTGATACCCTATTATCTCTATTAAATTCGTGCTAAAGCAATTCATACCAATACTCCATTTAAATATAACGTCTAAGCTCACCTGCCGCTTTGGAGCAAGCCCGAAGGGCGCAGCGGTTTGGCGGTCTGGTGGAGCGATTTGTTAGAAATATATTTATACCAAGTTATTAATTTTAATTATTTTGTTGAAAGCATCTTTAAATGTCTGAGGGATAATTTGATAATGTTTATTTTCAACCTTTCCATGGCTTTCAGCCCATTCTCTAAACAGGTCTTGAGAGTCCTTACTTATATTCACATAAGTAATAAAAGCATCCGTAGTATGTAATGGCTCCCAAAGGTGTCTATCTACTTTATGTGAACAAAATACTCCTATTATTGTAACATGTTTCGCATTCAAAATAAGTTCAGAACACCTATTTTGTTGTGTTGTTATGAAATAGTTGATTACCGTAGGCCGCTTTGACAGTTGATATCGACATATCATTGGAATTTGTAGCATATCGCACGCTTTTAGTATATTTTGATGTTTTAATATGTGGTTAACTCCTGCTTTTTGAACCATTCTAGCGTTCTTTCCAAATACAATGTTCCCTTCACCTTTAAACCAGTTCTGTCCGAGAAAAAATTGACATGCTCCATGTGGATAACACAGCTCGAAAAGTTGATCATCTCCAAAGCTCGGAAGATGATCGTCATAGAAGGTTACACCCTTAACTACAGTAAATACATAATTACGCATAAATGACTCTTCAAGCAATCTCTCGTAATTTAATGTAATCGCTGCTCCTGTCCATTTTGTGCGTTTAAGAGCTCTTGAAATAGCTTTGGCTAATTTCCAGTATAAGTTAGATGATAAGGGCCTAAATCTTGAGAAGTAACGCACCAAATCTAAATCTCGCCTAAAAGACTCTTTATTCCACTCTGTGCTATCATCCAGCGTCTCCATAGCTTCTTCGAATGTGTTTTCTTTAAATAAAGAAACAACCTCTTGGGGTAATTTGTTCCAATATTTTAATTCAGGATCTTTGTAAAGAGCATTAAATAAATCCTTACCCAATGGAGGGAGTTTACCTTTTTCCAGTAAGTGTTTTCCGTCAGAGCCATAACTTGCTCCAGCACCGAAAAAAAACACGTGTTCAGGCTTGGGACAGATTCTATACTGCAATTTAACTGAGGGTAAATTTTGGATATCTAATTCATCCCATGCTCTTCCCGAAACTTCCAGACTGTTCGTGTTACCAAGCATTTCTTATTATTATTGATATTTCTAACGTTTGAGTTCACCTGCATTTTGGAGTGGAGCGAAAAAATGTCAGGTGCAACGATTTGTTATACATTTTTCTTTCATCTTTCTTCTTAACGGTTTGGTGTATGAGCAGTGGCGGGATTTTTCGCACTTACTTTCATTCTATCATTACCGTTTATTATATTCATATATATTACATTTATAGCACTTTGCCAGCCATTGCTTATACACAATGTTGTGGGTAGTTTTTTTATATTTTCAATCTATACCTATATGGTTTATTGGGTTTATACATTGCGCATATTTTATCAAAATAGTCTTTACGACAAATCAATTCTACTCCTTCGAACCTTGGTATTTCATCAGATATTCCAGCTATTTCACCATCACCAACATAATCAGAAAGCCAATAATTTAATCTCAAAACAACTTCATTTTTATTGTTTTTAGCAGCAAGACCTTCAATATAATTTCCTATTCTTAGATTTAATGTTTTTATAATAGCAGAGTTTAGCCACAATATATTAAAGTTCTCAAGCGTGTCATATTGATGTATTAATGAAACACAAAGAAATTCGTCTAAATCACTTATCTCAATGTTTTTCCATAAATGAACAGGGAATAATCTATATCTTGAAAATGGTATAGTTTTTTCTAATCCGTCAAAAAAAACAACACCCTCAAATATTTTATAATTTTTTAATTTATTCTCTCCCCATTTTTCGCCAAATAATTCATATTCAACATATCCTAATCTAACCCAGTCGTTTTCTTCTATTTCTAATTTCTTCCAAGTATTTTGTATTTCACTTGGTTTTAATAAATCAAGTGGTCGTTGCGTATATGAAAGTGTTTGTGAAACAATTGTTTTGTAATCAATTTTTAAAAGATCATATAAAAAATCTTTGTCTAGAAAATTGTCTAATTCCTCATACAACTCTTTATTAATTAGCTCTATAATGTAATTTGAACTATATATATTTTTTACAAAAATTTCAAAAGAGCGATTACCTAAAAATTCAAATTCTTCTTCAAATTCTTTTCTAAATGTACTTTTATATTTACCAACAACAGTTTCAAAATTGAAGCCATATTTGTTTAAAAGTTCATTTCTATAATTTATACTAGTAAATATATCAATATTTTCTTTTGTTGCAGTAAAACGTAATGTGTTTTGAGTAATTATAATTTTCTTTTTTGTCCCTAATAGTTTTTCAAGTAAGTAATCTTCTATATAATATTTAGAAGGATATAATTCATTTAATTCATTATAAAAGTTTTTAATGTAAGATTTATTGTTAATATCATATAAAATTTCAAGAATTGTTATTAAGTTACTCGTTAAGAAATAATGACTATTTTTCAAAAACCACTTAGTAGGTTTTATCATTTTATCGGGGAAATATTCATATAAATAGTTTAAACCAGATAATGTCCAATGATGTCTTTCTGTGGTATTTGCATTAAATCTCGTAAATAATAGACAAATAAATACTTCTTCAATACTCATATTCAAATCATCTTTCAGTAATTCATTCCAATTAATAGCTTCTTTTACAGGTAATCTATAGTCCGTAGCATCCAAGAGATTATTCCACATTTTAGTAACAACTTCCTTATCATAATCAATTTTCACAAAAGCATTAATTAAATTTGAAGAAACACTACGGTTGTAACCATCTGGCAATAAAAGTTTTTCTAAATGAGTTGTTAAGGAGCTAAGCGCTAACTCTTGATTGATTAAAAAAGCTTTATAAAAAGCTTTAATATTAACTAGTTTATTAAACCAACCATCTTGTTCAAAAGTAAATTGTGTAATCCAATAATATGCAGATACATCATCCTCTTTTTGAAAAATTTTAGACAAATCAACATTACTATTCTTAGGGTATTCTTCGTGTTTTTCAACAATTGTTTCTATAAGTCTCTTAATTTCATCGGTTAGAGTATTAATTCCTTCGAAATAGTAGTACAATGAAATTAATTCTGTTTCTGAAATCTTATTTTTTGATAAATATTCGGTCATTTCTTGAATATTCATTTCTGAAAAGTCTTTTCGAGACTTATATTTTTCATCTAGTATATTTATTAATTCCTTTGTATATTCATAATTCCTTGGTGGAGATTTCTTGATTTTTATATTTTTAGGTAAATTAAAATTGAAATCAACAATCTTTTTGGTGATTTTTTTTATAAAAATTTCACTATAATTATTTTCTTTTTTTAAACTTATTTTTTCTCTAATAGAGGTAAAAACAATCTTAGATAGATTTTTATCATTTATTTTCTCAACTAAATTTAGTCCATAAGATAAAAACTCTTCCGCTGTTTCGATAGGAAATGTTAGGAGTATGAATGCTTCAACGATGGAGTTAATATTTCCATTCGATTTTATTAACAAATCTTGCAATTGTTCTTCGCATATCCAGTAATAATGTTTTTTCAATTGTGTTAGTAAGTAAAAGGATGCTTCCTCAAAATTAATTTCTAAATATTTTTGAAACCACTCAACAGGGAACCATCTTGTATCTTTCCCGTCTGTATGATGAACAACTGCGTCAGCTAATGATTTTATAGTTTTTAAATCATATACAGCTTTTTTATAATCAACTTTAGAATAACTCTCTATTGCATAAATTAAATCTTCTAAAGTTCTATCTTTTCTAAAAGTATAGCCTAAATAAAATTGTATTCCTTTTTTAAATAATTTTTCTGCTTTATTTTTATCTCCGTAGATTGAATACTGTTTTGATAATCTAAAACAAAACTCGGTAATATATGAATGCAGATAATAAGTTTGTTTCTCTTCAATTAATTCTTCAAATACATTAATTATCTTTTCTCTATTGATGTCACTAGCATATTCATCGAGTAATTGGAAAAACATGTCGGTAGCCAAAGGACCACCAGCACTTTTTTGAAAAAATGTTGTTGTTTCTAAGGTGAGCTTTTTTAAGATATCAATTATTTCGTCCCATTCTTCTTTTATTTTTATAAATTTTAGGCCTTCTTTAATTGAATTATAAATAAAAGCTCTTGCGGAATATAAATCAGATGTTCTAGGTTTTCCTTTAAAAGGCTCTGTATCATATATTAAATAATTAAAGGCTTCTTTTACATCTGAATAACTACTATTAGGCGACAATTGTTTAATTTTGATGTAGTAAATTAACCAATTGTAAAACCAGTTAATACCAGTAAATTTCTTTATTATATTTTTTATTAATTCGTATTCTTCAACATTCTTTTCTACTGCATTGAAAAAATCTACTAACAAAGGTAAATCATTATCAAAGATATTTTCTTTTTTTATCAATTGATCACTTAGTAAAAGTAAATCATCTTTATTGGTAGTATTTTCATTTTTAGAATTTAAGATTTTTGTAAAAATATCGTTTTGATGTATTAAATCATTTATAAAATCTTTATCAGGATAAATTTGTAATTCATTTTTTAATACAGGAATATAGTTTTTATAATTATTATAAACTTCAATAGCATCCTCAATTAGTACTTTAATATCCTTAAAAACCAGAAGTCCTCGTATATAGTACTTATAATCTTGAACTGATATTTTTTTATTTTTTTCAAAATAATCAAAATATATAGACCAAGGTGCAGCTTCTCTATTTTGACTACATAAATAACAAGCTTTAAGTCCAATATGTAAAGGCAGCGTTGGTTTTTCATCAAAAACTAAATATTCTGCTACTTTTTTAAACCCTTTTAAGCGCCCTAAGGCATCAAAATATACAGAAAAATTTTCAAAGTATTCATCTTCTGTTGAAACTATTACTTTTTTCAACTCATTTATCAAAATAATTTTAGGAAAATCCTTTAATGCTAATGCGGCTTTTACTAGATAATAAAAGTTATTTTTTATTGCTTCAATTGATTTTCCATAGTAAATACTCTTAGTAATAAAAGCTTTCTCTAAATATGATAAAATTTTATTATAGTCACCTACTTCATACAAAATTTTAAAATAAAATCTGTAAGCTTTTGAAAAACCGAAAAACTCCTTTTGACTAAACCATTCTATTATCGGTTTATAAATTGTTTTTTTAACATCTACTTCCTCTTTTTTTAACTTCTCAATTATAAATCTTCTAAAACTTTCGTGATATATTATGTACCCTCCATTAGAAAATACTTGCTTTAATATGGGTGATAAAACAACAAGCGATTTATCAACTAAATTCCCTTGTCCGGATATTTCCTTAAGTTCATTTTTTAATAAAGAAAATTGCGCGCCGGATAAAATTTGAGGTATTGTTGTATCTAAATTCAGTTTATTTATTAAATACTTATAATAATTCTCTAAATTGTAATTATAAGCAGGTAACTCATTTAAAACATCGATATTAATAATATCTAGTTTTTTTATTTCTTCTATTAAATAGTTTAAATAAAGTGGGTTACCATTACTTTTTTCAAGTAAAAAATTTGATAAAAGAGCATCTTTGTTTAATTCAATATTTTCAATTTTATTTTTCTTTAAATATTCTATGATCTCCTTGTTAGACCATTTTGGAATATTTATAGTATGGAAATCTGAAAGACTTTCTAATTCTGTTATTGGCTGTGAAACTATTACAATTTTTATGTTATTATTTATTTCTATTTTTTTAATAGCATCAATTATTGCAACATCACTTAATGTTAAATCGCTTTGATTTAATGTCCAAATCCTTTCAATATGGTCTAAACCATCTATTATTATGTTTGTTTGCTTTTTGACTGAACTTAATAATTCATTGAGTTCTTCCAGATTGCTGGCGTATTTTTTTTTCTTCCTATTAAATAACTCTGGATAAATACTTATAATATCATTTATTAGATTTGCGTAAAAAATATTTAAGGTTATTCGTTTCTTAGCGTGTATATCTTTTAATTCTGTATAGCAGTAATGTTTTACAACACTGATATCACGCTTGGATAGTTCATTTTGTAAATTTTGGACAAACCAAGATTTTCCACTACCTGGTTCACCTTTTAATATAATTTTATTTACATTTTTTATCTGTTTTAAAAAAGAGGTGATAATTTCCTTTGTTTCGATATTTTTGCTTTTATCAATTGGAAATATTTGTTCTATTGAACCGAAATCTGTTCGAATATTTAATTTATCAAATATTTCTTTTGTTGAAATTTCAAATCCTCTACTTCTGCTTCTAGTTATAAGCCTTAAAATTTCTAAGGCAAAATGTTTAGGTGTGATATGATTATTGGGATATTCTCCTATACCTAATTTATCAATCAGTCCAAGAATAATCTTTTCAAGTTCACCATTAAATGATTTATCAAAGCTTTGTTTAGGAAAATTTGTTTCAATTAATAGATGTCTACAAAATTCAACAAATTCATCTCTATTTATATTTTGACTTTCTGCTCTTAATTTACGCCAACTGTTATCTGGCTCATTATTTTCTGGCCATAACTTGTTTACATCAAATTGGAATAGTTTTGTCGGATAATTTTCAAATGTTTTTTCTCTTGAAGATATTATTATAAAATCTGTTAACTTGTCTGTAGGTTCATTCCATGCTAAACAAAGTCTAATTTCTTCTGGTCTTATTGGTAAGTTTTTCCAGCTATAAAATAAATCATATATTGCTAAGTCATAGTTATGTGGGGTTGAAAAATCATCCTTTTGTGCTGTATGGTTTGATATTTCATTACTATATTTAATTTGCTTTTTAAAAATTCCTAATTCATTCTTAATTGTTAAATCATCAAATTTATCATCTGAATGTTCTTTAGTGTCAATTTTAAAGATTGCATTATGCTCATCCAATATTTCTTGCAATATAAAATAAGCAGTCAATAAGTCTTGATATTCATACCCTTCATGTGCTGTATTTAGTGACATACTTTTTCTTTTTTCCCTAAATTACCCACAACGACTGTGTATAGTTATTGTTCTTATACCGCCAAATTGGAGGAATAAGAACAATTGTTTATATTCTTCTTTTATCATCATTCTACCTTTATTCAAAAAAATCATCCATGGGGTTTTTGATCTTATCAATTGCTTTTTTGGATACATGTGTGTAAATTTCTGTTGTTTTTGAGCTTTCGTGTCCCAATAGTTCTTGAATATATCTTAAATCAGTACCTTGTTCGAGTAAATGCGTCGCAAAGCTATGTCTGAGCATATGTGGAGTTACAATTTTTTTAATTCCTGCTTTAACCGCTGCCTTTTTTAAAATATTTGCAACACTTGTAGGGGAATACTTGCCTCCTTTTTGCCCCTCGAAAAGATATCGTTTAGGTTGGTATTCTTTGTAATATTGCCGTAATAATTGTAATAAATTATCTGAAAGCAAAGAAATCCTATCTTTCTTTCCTTTAGCACCATTGATGTGAATAATCATTCTTTCTGAATCAATATCGGTGGGAATAAGATTTAGAAGTTCACTTCTTCTCAATCCAGCTGAATATATCAACATAAGAATACATTTGTGTTTAAGATTTTTTGTTACATCAAAAATCTTTTTGACCTCTTGTTTGCTTAATACCTTTGGTAATTTATGCTCTTTTTTTGGGCGATGAATTTCATAATACTGTTTTTCTCTACCCAATATTTTTTCATAATAGAATTTAATTGCATTAATTCTCTGATTTTGTTGGCTAATAGAAATATTCTTTGATTTTATAAGATCTAAAATATATGAATTTATTTGACTTGTGGTCACACACTCAATATTCTCATTTCTAAAATACATACAAAATTCTTTGAAATAGCTACAATAGATATCTTGAGTATTTTTACTGTATCTTTTTTGAATGAGTAAATCTTTATATTTTTTCAATCTTGTTTCCATCTCAATATTTTTCTTCTATGTATAACGTCCAGGGTCACTTGCCGACAAGACGCAAGCCCGAAGGGCGCAGCGGATTG
>NZ_BAAIEW010000041.1:0-13109 GCF_054654515.1 Desulfothermus okinawensis JCM 13304
AAAATGTAAGAAAAATGCTTATAGGATTAATAAAATACTTGAGGTCAAAAAAGTGATTTTACCTGTTCACTCTTCACTGTTCACCATTTACTGTTCACTTTTCACTTTTCACTGTTCACTTTTCACTCTTCATTATTCACCATTCACTTTTCACTCCCAAGGGGTAATCATGCTCACTAACCTCACGGCCAAATTCCGAGAAAAAATAAACTCAGATACCCACTTCGCTGAGCTTTTAAAAGGTTCCGGAATTGCTTTTGTTTTAAGAATAATTGGAATAATTGCAGGATATATCTTCACACTTTTGATTACCCGTGGATATGGTGCAGAAGCTATGGGAACTTTTGCCCTTTCGTTTACGCTTCTTCAAATTTCTTCTGTAATTGGAAGGCTTGGGATGGATACAGCACTTTTAAGATTCGTGGCAGAGTATTCATCGCAGGGGAAATGGGATGTAGTAAAAGATATATATAAAAAAGCTATAAAACTTGTTTTGCCTTTTTCTATGATCTTGTCAATAGCTGTTTTCTTTTTGTCTGGATATATAGCAGAGTTTGTATTTAAAAAGCCACATCTTGAGCCGTATTTTAAAATAGCTTCTATCGGAATATTTCCTTTTGTTTTACTTTTTATACATACAGAAAGTTTAAGGGGATTAAAGAAAATAAAGGAATATATGCTTCTGCAGCAAGGAGGAGTATTTACATTAGCCTCTATACTCCTTGGAATTATAATGTTAGTCTTAACTAATAATAAACCTGCATTCTTAAATCAAATCCCAATATCAATTTATATTTTCTCAATATTTATTATTTCATCAATTGCTTTTTATATCTGGATAAAATACTTAACAAATTCTAATCCAAAATCTAAAATCCAAAATTCAAAATTTTTACAATCTACACCACCTAATCCCTCTACAACCTTTACAACTTCTACAACTTCTACAACCTCTATAACCTCTACAACTTTTACAACCTCTACGTCATCTACGCCCTCTAAACCCTCTACAACCTCTATGGCCTTATTCACTTATAAAGCCTTGCTTTCAGTTTCCATCCCCATGCTTTTGTCAAGTTCTTTAGCCTTGATTATGGGATGGACTGATACTATAATGTTGGAAATGTTTAGGATAGAAAAAGTTGGAATTTATAATTTACCACATTACCTTATTTTTAAATATTGTGGGAATATATGTTTTTGATAAAAGTTTATTATGTATATACATATAATAATTTTATTTGTAAGGTGTGATAGTAATGCAAAAGAAAAATATTTTAATAATAATTCCAGCCAGAGGCAATTCAAAGGGAATTCCTAGAAAAAATTTAAGACTGCTTAACGGTAAACCATTAATTTACTATTCTATAAAAACAGCTCTTTCTTCAAAATATCAACCAGATGTCTATGTAACAAGTGATGATGATGAAATTCTTTTTTTAGCTGAACAATTTGGAGCAAAAATTCATAAAAGAGATTCAAGTTTAGCTAAAGATGAAACAACTTTAGACCCTGTTATATATAATTGTTATGAATATGTAAAAAATAAAGAATCCAAAAATTATGAACTAATAATAACGTTACAACCAACTTCTCCTTTATTAAAAGCAGAATCTTTAGATAATGCTATAGAAAAGATAATTAAAAACTATAATATTGATACTATTATTTCAGCTACAGAGGATACACATCTCACGTGGAAAAAAGAAGGAAAATCGTTTGTTCCTAATTATAGAAAAAGATTAAATAGGCAATTTTTACCTAAAATATATAAAGAAACCGGTGGGTTCTTAATTACTAGGAAAAGTGTGATTAGTCCAAATAATAGAATTGGTAAGCATGTTGACTTATATTTGTTAAATCTTCCTGAATCAATAGATATAGATACTTATGAAGATTGGAATCTTTGTGAATATTTCCTAATAAGGAAAAAAATTTTGTTTATTGTTACTGGAAATAAGAAGGTAGGCTTAGGACATGTGTATAATACCCTCATACTTGCTAATGCTATAATGAATCATGAAATTATTTTTTTAGTTGATAAAAATAGTAGATTAGCATTTAAAAAGATAAAATCAAGAAATTACCCTATTTTTATACAAAAGGAAAATAATATTTTAGATGAGATAAAAAAGTTTAATCCTGACATAGTTATTAATGATATATTAGATACCACTGTTGAATATATAGAAGGCTTAAAAAAAATGGGAATAAAAGTTATTAACTTTGAAGATTTAGGAGAAGGAGCTAAAAAAGCTGATTTAGTTATTAATGCTATATATCCTGAAAAATATATTTTACCAAACCATTATTTTGGTCCGGATTATTTCTTGTTGAGAGATGAATTTCTATATTCTCCGCAAAAAAATATTAGAAAAAAGGTAATAAATGTACTAATTACTTTTGGTGGAGTTGATCCAAAGAACTATACAAAAAAAGTTATCGAATCAATTTACGACTATTGTAAAGATAATAATATTAAAATAACGGTGATAGCAGGTTTTGGTTATGACAAATTTCCATCAATAGAAATGTATAAAGGGATTGATATAAAAAAAAATGTGTATAATATTGCTAAGTATATGTTAAATGCTGATATTATATTTAGTTCAGCAGGAAGGACAATATATGAAATTGCAAGTATTAGTACACCAGCAATAATTTTAGCCCAAAATGAAAGAGAATTGACACATTTTTTTGCTACATCAAAATATGGTTTTTTGAATCTTGGATTAGGATATAAAATATCTAATTATGAAATCCTAGAAACGTTCAAAAATCTAGTTGAAGACCATAATATTAGATTGTATATGAGTAATTTAATGAAGAGTGTAAATTTAAAGGATGGAAGAAAAAAAGTTATCAAACTAATAAAAAATATTATAGAGGAGGATTAAATGAAACTATTAGATTTATTTAATAATTTTAATCCTTGTGACTATAAATTAATAAGACCATATATAATTGCTGAGGCTGGAGTAAACCATGAGGGTAGTATGGAACTTGCAAAAAGGCTATGCGAAGAAGCTTTAGAAGGTGGAGCTAATGCTATTAAATTTCAAACGTATAAAGCAGAAACAATTGCTTCTAAAAATTCCCCAGCATACTGGGATACAACAAAAGAACCTACTTCTTCGCAATATGAACTTTTCAAAAAGTATGATAAATTTTGGAAACGGGAAATGGAGGAACTTAAAAAATATTGTGATAAAATAGGGATAGAATTTCTTTCAACACCTTTTGATAGGGAATCAGCAACGTTTTTAAATGATTTAGTAGATGTTTTTAAAATATCTTCAAGTGATATAACCAATAAACCTTTTATTGAGTATATTTGTAAGTTTAAAAAACCAATAATACTATCAACTGGAGCGAGTCATTTATATGAAATTCAAGAGGCAGTTAGTTGGATAGAAAAGTATGGTAATCCTCTTGCTCTTCTTCATTGTGTTTTGAATTATCCTACATTAGACGAAAATGCAAATCTAGGTATGATAGTAGGACTAAAGAGGGCATTTCCTGATAAAATAATTGGATACAGTGATCATACTTTACCAAAAGATATGAAAGTCTTGGAAATCGCAATATTATTGGGAGCAAAAATAATTGAAAAGCACTTCACTCATGATAAAACGTTGCCAGGTAATGATCATTACCATGCTATGGATAAGGAAGATTTAACAAAGTTTATAAAAAATTTAGAGAGAATCTTTACGATTTTGGGAGAATTTGAGGTTAAAGCTCTAAAAAATGAAGAAGTCGCAAGGAAAAATGCTAGAAGAAGTATAGTAGCTAAAAGGTTTATACCAAAAGGTAAGATAATAGAATATGAAGATTTGACTTTTAAAAGACCTGGTTATGGTATAAGTCCGAAATTTATTGAATCTGTTATAGGGAAAAAAGCCTTAAATGATATTAATGAAGATGAAGTTGTTAAGTGGTATTTTTTTTGCTAATTTTAAAAATCTTAAGTTATTTAGGAAAGTTAGCTTATATCCTTTCTCTACGGGTTTATTTCAACTTTCAAGGACATTAGTATTTTTTTATGCTGCTAGGATTTTGGAACCAAAACTTTATGGCTTTTGGAGTCTAGTAAATGTACTCTTACTATATAGAGGTTTAACCCATTTAGGGCTTATTCCTGCTATGAATAGAGAAATTCCTTTTTATATGGGGAAAGAAGATTTTCATATGGTTGATGAAATAAGAAATATAACCTTTACTTATACATTGATTTTAACAATATTTTCTTCATTTTTAATATATAAGCTTGTAACTATTTATAATAACATAGATAAATTATTGATTTTTTGCTCATTGTTATTATTTATTTCAACTCAATTTTATCATTACATGCAAGTCTATTTGAAATCTTCTCTAAATTTTAATGTGATGATTTTTCAACAAATATTGTATTCTATATTGTTCCCTTTATTAGTTATTATTTTTACTGTGAAATATAAACTTATTGGGTTTATATTTAGTCAATCATTGGTAAATACCATAATATGTATTATAATTATTATTAAAAATAAAATTAAGTTGTCTATAAAATTTAATAAGGAAAAATTTAAAACACTGATAAAAATTGGTTTTCCTATAATGTCAGTTGCATTATTGTATAGTTTTTTCACTACAACTGATAAATTAATGATTGGGTTTTACATAAATACTGAAAATTTAGGATATTATTCGTTTGCTGTTTTAATAGGTAATGCAATTTTTTTGTTACCTAGAGCATTAGGTGAACAGATATACCCTAAAATGGTTATGTTGTATGGGCAAAATAGTGATTTTGAATATATTTTAAGACAAATCATTAAATATTTAATTACTAATATAAGTTTGATTTTGCCAATAGTATTAGGAATATATTTCTTGTTTCCGTTGATTATTGTAAAATATTTTTCCGCTTATTTACCTGCAATAAGAATTATTGGTGTTATTTTAATTGGGTATATATTTTTAATTATTGCAAATGGATTTGGTATTTTTATGTTGAGTATTCGTTTGCAAAATTTATATTTGGTTGTTACTATTGTATCAGTAATATTAAATTTTGTTTTAAATATAGTATTTATAGTTTATAAGAAAGAAATAATATGTATTGCCTTTGCAAGTGCTGTTAGTTATTTTGTTTTTGCTATCTTGCTCGGTACTACAATTTTCTATCTATATAAAAAAAATAAAAAAAAGGTGAATTATGTTACCTAATTTTATTATTGCAGGTGCTGCAAAAAGTGGTTCTTCCACATTATATTATTATTTACAGAAACATCCAGAAATTTTAATGTCAAAATATAAAGAGCCTGCATATTTTACAAAATATTGGAATAGAAAAGATTTGAGATGGTATGAAAATCAATTTAAACATTGGAATGGTGAAAAAGCAATTGGAGAAGCTACAGTAGAATATATGGTAGATCAACATGCACCAGAGAGAATTTATAAATTAGTTCCTCATGTGAAATTAATTTTCATAATGAGGAATCCAATAGATAGGGCTTGGTCTCATTATTGGCATAGAGTTAAAATGGGAGAGGAATCAAGAAGTTTTAATGAAATAATTAAAAATATAGAAAACGGTAATTTAGATGAATATATTATTAGATATGGAATGTATGCTACATCGATTAAAAGGTTTTTAGAATATTTTTCAAAGGAACAGGTGAAATTTATAATTTTGGAAAATTTTAAAGAAAATCCATCTTTTTTTCTTAAAGATATTTATAGATTTTTAGAAGTGAGTGATAATATAAATATCAATTACAAAGGGGCTAGAAATAAAGCAAAAATTTACAGAATAAAACACTTAAGTATTTTATGGGCGAAAATTAGAAGCATGGATCCTTTAAAAGAGAATCTTCCCTCGTTTATTTATCATTCTCTTAGAAAAATTTTTAGATTTATTGATGCGTTAAACAAAAAACCATTTAACCCACCAATAATGGATGAAAAACATTGTTATATTTTGCGAAATGTTTTTAAAGGGGAAGTTGCAGAATTAAGTAGTATTTTGAATGAAGATATGGCAGAAAAATGGAAAATTTAAGTATAGTAGTTAGAAAATATAGTATTTATTATTTAGTAATATTTTTATTATTACTAGGTGGAATAATTTCAGATATTCTAAATGGTTTAATTGGTACAGAAGAAATGAGTCTATCAGTTAGCTCTATTTTGAGAGGTAGTTTTGTAATTACAGGATTAATTTATATTGTTTTTTGTAAAAAAACAAATTTCATATTTAAATTTTATTTATTATCTTTGGTTATAATCTACTTTGTCTCTGAATTGTTCATTAATATTATATTTGAACAAAAGAAAATATTTTTATTTGTGGAGATATCTCATTTTTTAAAACTCATGTATATACCTGTAATTAGTATCGTAATCTATATTATTATACAGCAACACAATTCATTGATAAATAAAATTTTAATTTATTTATCATTTGCAGGATTCTTAGAATCATTAGCAGTTGTTGTACCCTACTTATTAGGATTTGGTAACCCAACTTATACACAAACTCAAATTGGCTCAAGAGGTATTTTATTAAACCCAAATGAAATAGCCTTAAGTTTGATAATTGCTCAAACAATTACAATTTGGTTATTATTATATTATAAAAATAAAAGGTTCTTTTTATTCTTGTTTTTACTCACTATAGCCTTTGGAGAATTAATATTATCCACAAGAACTAGTATTTTAGGATCTATATTTATTTTTATAGCAACACCATCAATAATTTTTATTTCAGAAATTTTTGCTAAAAAGGATTTAAATAAAAAATTAAATAAAATAACCTTTTTGGTGATTGTTATAGTTGGTATAACTTTATCAACCAGTTTATATATTAATTTTAAAAAAAACGAATATTTATTGGAAAAAATGAATTATTTTTTAAAGCATTTAAATGCAAGAGGAGATTTGCAAAAAACTGGATATCAAGTTATAATTAATAGCCCTCCTTTTAATGTAATTTTCGGCAACACATTCTCTGGTTTTTTTTATAAGGTTCAAGAAGAAGGTAATTTTTATAGTTATCATAAATTTGGCAAAAGAGTAGAAGTTGACTGGATAGATATATTAGGTAGTCTCGGATTAATATTTCTTTATATAATATATATATTTTATATTTGTATTCTAATTTCTTCTCTTAAAAATTTTATAAGATATAGAAGGAAAGAAAACGCTATATATTTTTTTATACTTCTTCTTTTTATATCACATTCAATTTTAGCGGGGCATGCATTAATGGCACCTTTACCAGGTACATATATTGCTCCTATAATTTCTTTAGTCTTATTAGATAATAAGACTAAAAGGAGAATTAATTTTGAAAGAAAGACCAAAATATCTGGATGAAAAAAATATATTTATAGCATCACATAATTGGTTTATTTGTAATGGAAGAGATATATTATTATTAGATACTAATATTTCTCTTGGTAAAGTATTGCAAATTTATACTTTTGAATTTTTTTACCCTTATGCAAATTCCATAACAAAAACTAAAAATCTTAAAAATATAGTTAAATACTTTGGTTACGATTGGCAGTTACGTTTTTTTCATTCAAAATTTATTGCTAAAAGTGAATATAAGAATAGCTTTTATGACATTCTCTTAATGTATGATGTTAATAATAAACCTATGATTGAAAATTTAAATTTAATAGCTACTGAATTGTTAAAAAAAAATATTAATCTAGCTGCAATTACAATAGATAATAATATAAGAAAACAAATAATTAAAGGAATTCCTGTTTATTTTTTAAGTAACTTTTATAAACTTATTAAAGAAAAAGAAGTATTTTTTTTAAAAAAGAAACTTATAAATAATATAAAAAAATATAAAGGTTGTATTTATAATAATTTCAAAAATTATGAAATACCTCAAAGAAATATAAAAAAATTTTTTAGGTATATAAATACTCGAATCGCTCAAACTATAAGAGAAATATTTGCAATTGAAAATTTATTTAAGACACTTAATCCTAAAATATTTGTAAGTTCAACGGATGCTCATAAAATATCCCGTATAGGTGTCTACTTAGCCAAAAATTATGACATTAATACGTTTGTTATTCAACATGGAGCTCCAGTGTGGGAATATGCTTATACTCCGGTTATTGCTGATAAAATATTTGTATGGGGGGAAGAATCTTACAATTGGTTTAAAGAAAGAGGTGTCCCTGAAGAAAAGCTTATTATTACTGGATGCCCAAGGTATGACATTCTACAGCCTGATATCGAAAAAATAGATATTAAAGATATTAATTTTGGTTTAAAAGGAAAGCCAAATATTTGTTTATTTACTAATCCTATTGATCTAAATACAAACAGTAAAATAATTAAATATTTTGTATCTTTACCTAAAGACTTATTTAATAATATATATATTAAAGTACATCCTTCTGAAGATATCAATTTTTATAAAAGATTACTAAAGAATTTGCCATCAAAAAAAAGAACTAACATACTACAATCAATGGGAATTCCACTAGAATTAAAATATGGTGATATTGCTATTGTTGGTAATTCGACTATTGGAATAGAAGCAATTGCAAAAGGTCTTATTTTAATTAATCTTGAATTAGAAAATTTTCCTAATCCGATCCCTTATAAAAAGTATAAAATCGGAGTATATGTAAGAGAAATAAATATTAAAAAGGGAGTTAAAGTTGCTTTGTCTATAAGAAATGCCGAAAGGTATTTAGAATACCTTGATAGGTGCAAATTGTTTCTTGAAAAGAATCTATATAAAATAGGGAATAACTCTTCATCAATAATTGTCAATTTTTTAGAAACAACACTTTTAAATTTATAATAATTATGAAAATCATAATCTAAAAAATTGCAGTAGGAGTTAAAATGAGAACAAAAAAAATAGTAATATTTTTGATTTTGGTGTTTGTACCAACATTTCTTTATGGAAATGATAGCATATTAATCGGTATATATTATTTTCCTGGATGGAAAAAAAATGATTGGCATTGGAACGTTTATAAGCCTCTTAAAAGTTTTGATAACAGAGAACCAATAACAGGATGGGAAAGGTTAGATACTACTGATTTTATGAAAAAGGAAATTAATTGGGCAGCTAAACACAGAGTTGATTTCTTTGCATTTGATTGGTTTTGGAATTTTAATAAAAAAATTGAACATAGAAATTATGCTATTCGTAATTTTGTTAAATTAAATAAAAGTATTAAATTTTGCATAATGTGGTCTGTTCATGGAAAGTTGAGTCCGGATTTAAAAGAATATATTCCAATTATAAAAACTTGGATACAATACTATCTGTCAAACTCTTTTTATTTAAAAGTAAACAACAAACCTTTAATATTTATTTTTGATTTTGGCAACTTAATAAAGTCTCTTGGAGTTATTAATACTCGCAAGTTGATTAACATACTTAAAAAAGAAACAAATGCGTTTTTAGTAGCAATAGATAATGGACCATATACTTTAAAAAAACAGAAAAAAATTTTAGATATTGGATTTGATGCAATTTCTGGTTGGAACTATTTAGGATATTTAAAAAAAAATTATAAAATTAATGTATGTTTTTATTCCACGTATAAATTAATTTCTGAAAAAATTTATAATCAAATTTATAATAATTCAAGAATGCCAATATTTCCTGTGGTTCTTCCAGGTTACAATAACTCACCTATGACAAGACATCCAAAATATATACTACTTAATAGTAATCCAGATGATTTTATGGACATGCTCCAAGAAGCATACTGTATTCTTGCGTATACTTCACATAAACCTAAAATAATTATGATAGAGTCTTGGAACGAATTAGATGAGGGTTCTTATGTTATTCCAACCAAGAAATTTGGTTTTCAATATTTAGAAAAGATTAAATTAATAAAGGAAAAATTTAAATGCGAATGAATTTTTAATACCAAAAAAGCAAATATATAGATAGAATTCAATTTAAAAATTTATTTAAAAAATCTAATATTATTATGATTATTAGAGGATAAAAAAAAAATGAAAATAGCAATCCTCGGAACAAGAGGAATACCTAATAACTACGGTGGATTTGAACAATTTGCCGAAAAAGTTTCACTATATTGGATAAAATTTGGACATCAAGTAACCGTTTATAATCCTGACTATCATCCTTACAAAAAAAATAAATGGAATGGAGTAAAGATAAAACATATTTTTTCAAGAGAAGATAAACTTGGAATATTTGGGACCTTTATTTACGATTATTTATGTCTAAAAGATGCAGTTAATCAAAATTACGACATTATACTTAACTTAGGATATGTTCCAAGTGCCTTATTTTTTTCTTTAAAGAAGAGAACAAAGGCTAAGTTTGTTACAAATATGGATGGATTAGAATGGAAAAGAAGCAAATGGAATGCTGTTTTAAAAAAATTTACAAAATGTTGTGAAAAAAGAGCTGTAAAATTAAGTGATTTTCTAATTGCTGATAATCCAGGTATAGAAGATTATTATAGGCAAAATTATGGTGTAAATAATATTAAATATATTGCCTATGGTGCAGAATTATTTGATAATCCGAATATAGAGGACATAAAAGAGTTTAATTTAGAGCCTTATCAATACTATATGCTTATAGCAAGACTTGAACCTGAAAATAATATAGAAATGCTATTAGACGGCTATTTATTATCAAATGCAAAAGAGCCTTTTATAGTAGTTGGAGGACTAGATAACAAATATGTCAAATATTTATTAGAGAAATATAAAAATAATGATAACATCAAATTTGTCGGTGGAATTTACGATTATAAAAAACTAAGCACACTTAGATGGTTTGCTAAGCTTTATTTCCATGGACATTCTGTAGGAGGAACAAATCCTTCTTTGCTTGAAGCAATGGCATCTAATGCTTATATTGCTGCCCACAACAATTCTTTTAATAAATATGTCGTAGGGAATGAAGGTTTTTATTTTGAGAGCGTAGAAGAAGTAGCAAAGTTGATAAATAATTATACCACACAATATAGAAATGAATTTATAAACAAAAATAGAGAGAAGATTAAAAACATTTATAATTGGGGAAAAGTTAGCAAATTTCATTTAGAACTTTTTAATGAAATTCTTAACATATCAGAATAATTTGTTTGAAAATGATGCAAAAATGAACATGAGTGTTTATATATTATTTGTTATTTCAAAACATTTGTTTTTAATATACGGGGATGTATTTGAAAATAAGTTGTTATATTGTTTTGCATAGTCATGTTTTTATTTCGTACATTTGCTCCAGTAGATGTTACTGAGTTAAATGAAGATTTGGAGATACAATCAATCATGTAATTGTATTTGTAGTTTTATAGAGGATTGGTTTTTTTTCTTTATTTTCAAAAAAAACACATTTTTATAAATTTGCAGATGTAGTTTGAAGTGTTTTAGAATTTGTCACATAATTTTATAAAAAAATCTAATTTTTCTGTTTTTCATTTTAGTAGTTTTTTAATTCTCAATAAGTTTATAATACAATATTAAGGATAGCCCGTAATGCAGAGAAAGAAGACCGTCATGTCCACTACAATCTTACTCATTTGTGACCTTGTGGTAGGATATCTGCTTTTATTTGTAAGTAAGTTTGTTAGGTATCCCTTTGTATCATTGGGATGGGCAAAACACAATCACATTAATGTCTATAATTATACATGGATTCCATTTGTTATTTTAATTAGCTTTTTTGTACATAAACTTTGCACCAAAAGATATACTTTCTGGGATGAGACTAAACAGATTGTAAAGAGTATATTCCATACTTTATTAATATCTGTTCTTATCATATTTTTAAAAAAGAATTTTGACACTCCAAGATCATATATCCTAATATACTTTATATTGGCAATTTTTATATTTCCAGTTTATAGATATAACCTCAAGGTTTTTTTGAGTAAACTTGGTATTTTCTGTAAAAATCTTATTATTATTGGCGCAGGGAATGCGGGGCGAGATGTAGCCCTTGGTATGTTGCGGGAGAAGGAGACAGGATATAATATAATTGGATTTTTAGATGATAATAAGGAAGGGGAAGAAGTAGTTGTTAATGGACAAACTTTTAAAGTACTTGGCAAGGTATCTGATTATAAGAAAATAGTTCCACATAGCAATGTAGATGCTGTGGTTTTGGCTATACCTTCTTTGAGTAAAGAGAGACTGGCAGAACTTGCAGCTGAGATACAAAAAATTGTCACAGTTCTATATATAGTACCTGAAATGAGAGGAGTGGCTTTGTATAACACTGAGCTGTATCATTTATTTATGGAGCAGTTATTTTTATTTAAAATAAATAATAACTTAAATTTAATGAGAAATAAATTACTTAAGAGATTTTTTGATATTGTTTTGTGCGTAATATCACTGCCTATTTTGTTGCCTGTTGTTTTTGTCTTATATATTTTAATCAGATTAGATTCTCCAGGGAATCCCTTTTTTATTCAAGAGAGATTAGGAGAAAATGGTAAGACTTTTAGATGTATTAAATTTAGGTCAATGTATGTTAAAGCTGATGAAATGCTTGATGAATATTTTGAAAAAAATCCTGGTGCCAAAGAGGATTGGATTAAGTATAAAAAGATCAGAGGTGATGATCCAAGAGTGACAAAGATGGGCAAATTTTTGAGGAAATGGTCTCTAGATGAATTACCTCAAGTTTGGAATGTTTTAAGGGGTGATATGAGTTTAGTGGGACCTAGACCATACCTCCCGAGAGAAGAAATGGATATGAAAGACTATAAAGATTATATTTTGTTTACAAAACCTGGCATTACTGGGTTATGGCAAGTTACAGGAAGAAATAAACTTCTGTTCAAAGATAGGTTAAAACTTGATACATGGTATGTTTTAAACTGGTCTTTGTGGCTGGATATTGTTATTTTATTTAAGACTGTTAAAGTGGTACTGAAAAGAGAAGGGGCGTACTGAGAGCGGAAATCGGGAACGGTGAAGCGTGAACCGGAACCCGTGAATCGTGAACAGTGAACAGTGAACCGGGAATCGGAACCCGGGAATCGGGAATCGGAAATCGGCAAGCGGGAACCGCATCACGGATCACGGAAACCGGAACCCGTGAACCGGAAACCGGAACTCGGATC
>NZ_BAAIEW010000042.1:0-12686 GCF_054654515.1 Desulfothermus okinawensis JCM 13304
CCGAAACTCGGGTCACGGATTACGGAAATCGTGAATCGTGAACAGTGAACAGTGAACCGGAAATCGGAAATCGTGAACCGGGAACCGGAACTCGGATCACGGATCACGGATCCCGAAACTCGGATCCCGATCTCTTGGGGAGTTGCTAATGCATAAAAACCTTGATGTATGGAAGCTTGCTGTTGAATTGGTTCGAGAAGTCTATTCAATTACAAGGCAATTTCCCCGGGAAGAGCTGTATGCTCTTACCAGCCAAATACGTAGATCTTCTGTTTCTGTCCCTAGCAATATTGCTGAGGGTGCAGCCAGGAATAGTAGAAAAGAATTTATCCAATTTTTACATATAGCATTGGGTTCATGTGCCGAGCTGGAAACTCAGTTGATTATCGCAGAAGAGTTAGGCTATTGTAACACAGATGATTTACTAAATAAAATAGAACGTATCAGACAGATGATTTTTGGATTAATTAGGAAGCATAGGGGATCGGGAACAGTGAACCGGCAACCGTGAATCGGAAATCGGAAACCGGGAACCGGGAACCGTGAATCGGGAAGCGGGAATCGGAAATCGTGAATCGGAAACCGTTAGCCGGGAAGCGGAACTCGGATTCCGAATCACGGATCCCGGAACTCGGTTCACGGTTCACGCATCACGGATCCCGGTTCACGGGTCCTAATACAGGACTAATTGTGTTGGAAATAGTTCTGTAATAGAACTAAAAAGTTGACAGTTATGAAAAAAGTATTATCATAAAGCTATGATTAATGATATAATAGATAGAGCTGAGCTAACATTAGAAAGGTTAAAACTTTATTTACCTGCGAAGAAACGCCTTTTTTTTAAAACCATAAATATAGATGATATCAGAGGGGCACTTGTATACGGTTCAAGGGGAGTAGGTAAAACTACATTTTTAATAGATAAAATAGCCAATTCTAAACATGATTTTTTATATATAAGTGCTGATAATCCGCTGATAACATCTTTGCCATTATATGATATTGTGAGCGAAATATTTAAAAAAGGGTATGATGGGATTGTTATTGATGAAATTCATCATGCAAATAAATGGAGTGAACATCTTAAAGCACTTTATGATGATTACCCAGGTCGTTTTATATGGATCAGTGATAGCAGTAATTTAATTTTAAAAAAAAGTGTAGCTGATCTTTCAAGACGGTTTGTTCAATTTCGAATACCATTTATGTCTTTTAGAGAATATCTTTATCTCAAATATGATATTATACTAGATATAGTAAATCCATTTGAAAATACAAAAGATATCTATTCTATGCTAAAAAATGTAAATATACTTAAACTGTTTTTTGAATATATTAATGGCGGTATTAGACCTATATTTTTTGAAGGTGAATATTGTAAGAGGCTTCAAGGACTAATAGAAAAATCGATTTATTATGATATACCTTTTTATGTGACATCTATTCAGGATAATCATTTGAAAGTTATGAATGCAGTTTTAGGTTATCTGTTAAACTCTCCAGTTCCAAATATTAATGTTTCTGGTATGTGCAATGAATGGGAATTGGGTAAGGAAAAATTGTATCAATTACTATATGTGATGGAGCAATCAGAATTAATTAACATCGTTAAAAAATATGGGAAGATTAAGTACACTAAAGGAGCTAAAATTTTTCTTGCTGACCCATCAACGTATTATTGTTTTAATGGTAATATAGGTAGTGCTAAAGAGGCTTTTGTTGTTATGTGTTTAAAAGAGAAATATGACATTTTTGCATGCAAGGATGATAGAGAGTGCGATTTTGTGGTTGATGATATAAAAATCGAAGTTGTCGGAAAGAATAAGAAGAAAAAAAACGCTGATTTTGTTATTACAGATGATGTGGATATCCCTGTGAGGGAGAGGATTCCCCTCTGGTTGCTTGGTATGGTGTTTTGAAGAAAATTTTCAGTAAATCTTTACCATAAAAATTAAAAAGTTACAGCTGGTTGAAACAGTGTAGCTAAACTTCCTAAACCCAGTTTTCTACCTTCAGCCTTTTAATCCTTCCAAACTCTTTTTCATTATTTGTTACCAAAATAGCATCTAATGATATTGCATGGGCGGCTATCTGCAAATCATATGCACCTATTGGTAAGCCTTGTTTTTCAAGGTCTGGCCTTAATATGCCATACTCTTTAGCTGCATCTATGCCAAATTCGTATATCTCAAAGCTGTCAACAAAGAGTTCAATAAGGTTTATCAATTTTTTTGAGTCTTTTTTGTAAGCTCCATAAAAGAGTTCTGATACAACGATAGATGATAGGGCTACTGTGTTTTCTTTGGATATTTGTTTAAGTTTTTCTTTTATATGGACTGGATGGTTTCTGATGATGTAGCTGCATATATTTGTATCAAGCATGTAAATCATGTTAAAAGAGCTTTCTTTCTTGGAGTTCTGGTTGATTTCTGTCTTTTAGGAAGTCTTTTTGATCTAGCTTTTCAAGTTCTTCAAACAGCTCATTCCACTGGCTTTCTACAGGTGTTATTATTATTTTGTTTTTTTCTTTTTTTATAAAGGCCTTTGTGCTTTTAAGCCTGTATTGCTTGGGTATTCTAACGGCCTGAGAGTTACCGCTTTTAAATATCTTTGTTATCATTTTTTTGCCCCTCCTTAAATTAAATTGTTGTTACATTAAGTATATACTAAGATAATAAAAAGTCAATACCCAATAAAAAAAGGACAGGGGAATAATGTTCTTTTTAGGAGCAATGGATGAATGGTAGATATCACTTTCAAGAAAATATTCAGTTTTGCAGGCAAGCAAGGGGTTCACGGTTACATCAAATACTTAACTAACCAGAAAAATGGAAAATAGAGTAGTGGATGAGTAGATGAGTGGCAGACAATTATCCACTATTTCCACTATTCCACTTAACTACTCAACCACTCAACCAATATGCCACTATTCCACTTATCCATTATTAAAAAAATTTTAAAACAGAAATTAGGATAGTAAGGAAGGTAAATCCAATTCCCATTGTCCATTGCATGGTAACAAATCTTTTATCCATTGCCTCAAACCTCTTATCCACTGCCTCGAACCTAGCATTCATCTCCCTTTGTAGTGCTTCAAATCTCTTCTCTGATGCCTCAAATCTTGCATTCATTCCTTTTTGAAGAGCCTCGAATCTCTTGTCCACTGCCTCAAACCTAGCATTCATTTCCCTATGTAGTGCTTCAAATCTCTTCTCAGAAGCCTCGAACTTTGCATTCATCTCTCTATGTAGTGCTTCAAATCTCTTCTCTGATGCTTCGAACTTTGCATTCATCTCTCTTTGTAGTGCTTCAAATCTATTTTCTGATGCTTCGAACCTAGCATTCATTTCCCTTTGCAGAGCTTCAAACCTTTTTTCAGAGGCTTCAAACCTGGCATTCATTTCCCTTTGTAGAACTTCAAGTTTTTTATCTATCACCTCAAGCTTTTTCTCAGAAGCCTCGAACCTAGCATTCATTTCCCTTTGCAGAGCTTCAAACCTTTTTTCAGAGGCTTCAAATCTTGCAATTTCTATTTCTCTCAGAGATTTTAGCTCTTCTTCTACCTGGATAACTCGCTCTATTATTGAAAGTTCCTTAGCCCTTTGCTCATTGGCCCGAACAAAGGTCTCCAGCTCTTCTTTTAAATATTTGCTCACATAGTTTCTAATATAGGCCTCTATTAATTCAGGGGACAATTGATTGGTATTGTTTATTTCTGTTATTTCATTCATAAAAAATATGTTATGTTAAATTAAGTTCTTAGTCAATACACATCTTAACTTAGATTTATCGAATATTAAGGTCAATTAAAAATCCCCACCTAAAGCCCCTTAAAATTTCATTGACAACAAAACAGCTGATAATCTTATAGATAAAGTATTGCATGTCTTATCAATGGCTTCGAATTTGATTAAGTATTTGAAGACATTGGAAGGTTAAGCTTTTAATGCCCATTGTTTGGTAGTGATTAGGAAAAATGAAGTATAGATGGGGTAAAGTTAGTTGAAAAACATAAATTAAAGTGGAATATAATTATTGACAGAGTAAAGCAAAGTTCATATTTTTAAGTAAAGCAATATATGTGAGGTTTGGTATGAGTATAGAATTAATTGGAAAGATAAGCAGTAAAGGTCAAGTGACAATTCCTAAAAAAATAAGGGAGTTACTTGGTACTGATATTATAAAGTTTAAAGTAGAGGGCAATGAAATCAAGATTGAACCTATTGAGGATGTGGCGGGGTCACTTTCTAAATATGCTAAAAAAGATGTATCGTTTGAGGAGGAAAGACGAATTGCATGGGAAAAAAGAGGAGAAGAATATAGATGAGTAAAGTTGTTTTCCTTGATACCAATGTTATCTTGAGATATCTACTAAATGATAAACCTGATCAATTCCATAATATTAAAGAAACTTTTTCACTCTTAAAAACAGGAAAGATCAATGGATATATTTTATCAGAAGTTTTACTGGAAGCTTAGTATGTATTGGTCAGCTTCTATAAGGTGCCAAAAAAAGAAGCGTTAGTTAGCTTAAAGAAGTTATTGCTGTATAAAGGTTTCATTGGCCAAGAAAAAGAAATATTACTAAATGCAATTGATCATGTTTTAAATACCCCTGGCGTAGGTTTACTTGATTGGGTATTGTGTTTGAAATCTAAACAAAAGAATGGAGCAATTTTAACATTTGATAAAAAATTGGAAAGGGATTGTGAGAAAGAAGAGCGTGAACCATGAGCCGAAATCAGTAAACAGGAAGACGAATAGGGGATAACTGAGTATTAAGGGTCAAACGTGCAAAGAACCGGAAATCGGGAATCGGGAACCGGAACCCGGTAACCGGAAACCGGGAAGCGGAACCCGGTAACCGGAAACCGGGAACCGGAACTCGGAACTCGAATCCCGGATCCCGAAACTCGGATCACGGATCACGGATATCGGGTCACGGATCACGGATCACGGAACTACGGCATTATCACCTATCTAGAGAATTAGTTTATAAACCACTTGGATCCAAGTTTTTTCATTTGTTGAGTTGCCAACGCTGACAATCTCGAAATTATATAAAAATCCGTCACTAAATCCCTTACAATCTATTATTTTTGCATATACCACATAGGATCCATAGGTATTTAGCCAATCAGCATAATTTATAATGTCTGATGGATTGGAATTTGAAGTACAATTTGAGAGAGTTGAACAAAAATTGCAGACACTAGGCCACTTATCCGTGTCCCTTTTGAGTTTGCAAGTATGTCCACTTATCCAGTTTGGATCAGAGGTAGTTGTCCAGCTGGAGGACTTTAAGGTGGATATAAAATCCTCCATCCCACCTTTTGCAGCCTCAAGTGAGGAAGTATAACGTTTTATATTGCCAGAATGTTTAGTGCTTGTTAAAACTAGAGCAAAAATTGCTGCAGCAAAGACCACCACTATAAGACTCAATATCAGGGCAGTAATAAGAGCAATTCCATCTTTACCTATGGTTGTCCTCATCTAGTTTCCCTCCTAAAATTCATAGGTCTTACAACCAGTTTTGAAACTTTCCAGCGATAATGGAGATCGTTTCCAGTGGGAGTAAATGATCCTAAAGATAGTGTGGAGGTGGCGTTGAGGTAAATGGTCCCTTGCGAGAAATTGAAGTTCAAATCTTTGGCACCTTCATGATATAAAATTAATACAACTAGTTGTTTAACTTGGGTTCTAATATCTGATACATTACTTGGAAGGTTGGAGCTCCATTGATCAATGGAACCGTCATTATTAAGATCCAGACCAAATCCCACTTTAAAGTCCTTTACACAGTCAAAGATTGGTTGAGGTCCAGATGTGTTTCCATCAGCATTTATTTCTTGCCGTACCATTTCATAAGTGTTGGGAGCGCAAATAGACAGTACATTACTCGATGAAAGAGAATATTGAACTTCATTATAAGGCATTGTGGGTACAGGAGATGTGGTATCCAATAGACCAAAAAGTAGATACACATCATTTGTGGGGAAGTTATCTATATTGTAACATGTACCAATTAGGTTGTAATCTAGATCTAGAGCTACATAACAGAAGTTAGTGTTATAGCAATCACTGTTTGTGATATCAGAGGCTTCAATTGAAAACAGTTTTCTATTATATGGTTCTATATACCCAAAACATTTTGTGGCATCATTACGTAGTAGTAGAGTTGATCTTAAAGTGAGGGTGGTAGAGTTATAGTCAATTGGACTATAATTTTGGCTTAATCCAAAACCAGCACTTTCAATATCCCTTCTGATTAATTCAAAGGATATTAATTTATTAATATTTGAGACACCTACAGAAGTTTCCCTCTTGTACGATTTCAAAATATTTAGATAAGATTGTAGAATAGCAGTTAGTATTAGTCCTAGTACAGCAATAACTACTAATAATTCTATTAGAGTAAATCCTTTTATTTTCATGGCTTATATATGACTGTATTTAAAGTTATACTTTGATTTTTATTACTTGAAGGATATTTATATGATACAACTATACTTACCGGGTTGGTAGTTTTTGAATTAAAATTAGTAACATCAGGTGATGATATAACAAAAGAGATAGAGAAATTCCTAAATTTTCTAATTACATTATTTTCGCAGTTAACACCGTTTCTTAAATCCTCTAAACATTCCTGGGCTATCTTTGTGGCTTCGTCTCTAATTGTATTATCTATATTAATCCTTTCATAAACAGCCATTGTCTGCAGAATTCCTAAAATGACCACTGTAAGTAGCAATATACTTATCAAGACTTCAACTAACGTAAATCCATTTTTTTTAGTAATTACAAGTGCTACCATTCCATTTTCCTATTCTTATTCGTGTTACTGATATGGCAATACAGTTTTCTGTGGATCCAGTTAGAGTATTCTGTGGTCTTATATTAATAAGATTCTTCGCAATTCCATCTGTGAATTTAACATAGCTTGCACTGCTTACAAAGGTTTTTTTTAAAGTCAAAGAGGTGATAATTTCAGACCCTGTGTCTGTAATATCACCATCATCGTCAGTATCACACCTTAGCTGTGCTATAGCAAAAATAGTGCTCCCAAAGTAAATGCCACACACTCTTTTTTGTGTATAACTTTTCATCCTTGCATCACTTAGTAATGAATAAAGTTCTTTAATGTCACACTCATAATCGTATTTGGTTTTCCATTTTGTGTATTGGGGGATTCCTATTGATAACAATATTCCCATAATGCTCAACACTACTAATATCTCAATCAAGGTAATACCTTTTATATTTATTTCTCTATCCATAACAATATATTACCTTCTGATAAAGAAGTTGGACTTACAAATGGTGTTGGGGATTCTGGGGTAATGCCAGGATTCCATGTTGTTACGGGCCCATTAAATGATGTGTTAGGACCAGTGCCTGGTGTAAGTTGTACTATATTACCCTGGGATAGCTGTAAAAATAGTTTTCCCCCACTGATTTGGGCCTCATATCCACTGCAAGATTGATTTTGGAGGTCTTCTCCTGTTGCACAATTTAGCTGCCACATCCTGGACCTGCCACCAAAGCTACATAAATCAGTAGTTGGCTGGGTAGTTGAAAAGAAAGTTACATCTAAATCAGTCACAGTAGGATCTGAAATCATTCTTTCCTTAAAGTATTGTGATGTCATAGGATCTAGCTCTTGATACCATGACGTAGTACCATTATTGTCATTTAAATGAGAGCAAGCGTCAGAGGATGAATGGGCACTATTTATATTACAATTATTTCCTGTTAAACATCCATCAATTCTTACTCCATAAAGTCTTTCCTTGTCGTTTACGTTTTGTCCTGGATCATCGTCTGGATAGAAATACCTTCCTGTACCAAAATAAATATAATTCATGTTGAAACATTTTGAATATTCTATTTTTGCTGTAATTGGCTTTATGGAGCTATTGAATACTTTAATTATATCCCAATCCATAGGATTTGTATCAGTTATTTTTATGCCTAAAACATTTCCATGAAATGTAGAGCCCGATTGTGATGTAGTGCCTATAAATATCATATCTGTATTGCCATCGTTATTGTAGTCAATCCCTTCAGTAAATAGCCTTCCACCAAAGGATTTATTGAAGGAGGAGAGAGTGGGGTCAGTGGAACTGTCTAATGTATAGACCGATGAGATGGTAAAAAAATCATCTGCCGTTGAATTGCTATTTAACTGCAATACAAAAAATTTTAGGTTCTGGTCAGACTCTCCATTGTAATCTGTTGGACCTGAAGCAAACATGATGTAGTAGTTCCCATCTTTTTTTATAAAAGCTGGTCCCGAATAGGTAAATCCCAGATCTGGATCAGTAAATTCCCATAGAAATTTTGGATTAGTGCTATTAGTTATATCCAGGGCAAAATATGATGACAATCCAACACAGTCATTTGTTGAGGGGTCATAGCTTGATGGAGAAGGACAGGTGTCCTGAGGGGGATTTACACAATTGGTGCCAGTACAGCCAACAGCACCTCCCAGTCGCATACCTCCTATTAAGATCCGTTTGTCTATTTTGTGATAAAGGTCGTTGTCCGTATCTAGCTCTATTATGTAGGGCATTAAGTCTACATAATAAAAATGACAGTACTCAGTATCAGCAAGGGCCCTTAGATAGGGGAGAGCATTTTTGGGTATAAATGCCCAGAGCTCTTCTCCTACCTTATCTGTATTACACGTGCTATTTCTGTCATTACATAGCCTTACATTTTGATAAGCCTCTAGTCCGTCATACCTCAATCTACCCAACCTAAATGCATGCAACATTCCGTCGTTGGCTCCAACAAATACAATAGAGTAGTCATTGTACTCTACAATTTTTGGAGTTGAGTAAATTATATCTCCCAATTTCCAGGTGTTGTTTCCATCTATGGTTCTGTTCCTGAAACCAGATATGTCTATACCATATAGGTAGTCTTTGAGGTTATTAAATGAAATAGGTGAATATATTAAAGTTCCATTTGCGTTGTTTTCATTATCTATTACCCCATCTCTATCTTCATCTCCAAATAGATAAGAATAGGTAGAATTTAAGTCTTTCAGTTCTACAAGGTCCTTGGCTTCAGTTGGTTGAGTGCTGTTTACATAAGTATAAATTTTTCTTGATGTGGCATTTGTAGCACTAAGTTTTTCACCCGCTTCCCACACTGGAGTGACATCATCTAAGGACATGTAGGTTGTACTAATTGATGCATTTGTCCCAGAACAGTCACTATTATAGGCTTCTATGTTTAAATCTCCAGTAGAATTGTCAATTAAAAAATTTAAGATTAGGTCTCCGCCAATTGATCCTGAACTGCATACATCAAGTGCTTTGTTAGAAATAGTGTCTTCTCTAATATTTGAAGTATTGGGATCTGAATAAAACCAGTAATTATATAAATATCCTACCCAATCTACTTCATTAGAAATAAATTGTTTTTTGGGATAGAACACTGCCTGAATTAGGTTTTTGCCAACTCTAGTTTTTTTTGTGAGAAGTGAGGCCGAAGTACCGGAAGCGGTCCTCTTCAGTATATCTGTTAATACATTTTTTAATGATGTTTCAAGGAGATAACCATTCTGGGCCTCTAGATAAGCATCTGGTATTCCATCTCCATTCTCATCCCATTCAGATTGTAGATCAGGGATATTGTTATTATTCTTATCTATAAATGCCCCATATTTAGCAGACTTTTTTAAAATATCTTTTGCTGTGCTGGATTGATCAAAGCAAAATATAGTATAAATAGAGAGATTTTGCATGCCGTCAAAAGAAGATAAAAGATCGTTTGTATGGGCATAGTAGGATACACCTTCTAAATAAAATGTTCCATCCATGCTATTTGCAGTGGAACACCTTTGCGAGCTATAGCCTTCAATTGATGCAATGTCGTCCATGTAATCTTGAACATCAAACTCACTATCTCTTACAGATGATCCATACCCAGAGAAACAAGTCCCTGGGAGATTGGTATCTTTTGTTGATTCTCCATCTGTAATCATTATAACGAAATTTTTTTGACATCTGTATTCCTGAGGTGAGCTATATCTGCCTGAGTTGTAAGCAGAAGAATCTCCTTTAAAATATCGAATAGCCTCATATAGACTTTCTGCTAGTGGAGTCCATGTATCTGCTTCTACATTGTTTATTTCGTCAATCAAGGCGGTGTTGTTTCCTGGACCTGAAATAGTGGATAATATGGTTCCACCGTCCCTATCATAATTATCTTCGTAATTGGTTCCCACATTAAAGATTTCCAGTCCAAATCTCATTCTGTCCCAGGAATGTTGAATTAAACCTTCAGGTTTAGATATGGTATATACAGCAACCCTATAAGATCCCAATGTGGTACCCTCATCAATATCAACACATCCAGTATAATCTCTGCCATTATAAGGCTTTACCACAAAGTAAAGGTATCCTCCACTCTCGTAAAAGTAAAAGTATAAAGAAGTGTGATGAGGGGTCTGGTGAGGAGAAGATGTGTCATCGTATATTTTTCGGAAGTCCCTATCAGGTACTTGACCGAGCAGCACATAATTTGTCCCTGATTGGCTTTTCCCTCCTGTTAATACCTTCTTGGCCACATCTATCCTTCTCATGGTCAACCAGTTTAAAAAATTGCCACTCCACTCTCCACTTGAAGACTCCACAAAATATTCATTCACAGAGTCATAATCATAAGAAACAGTTGGGTCAAAGTAACCATAATAAGTTTCAGAACTATTATAACCAGTATATACTGTTGAAGTATAACCATTCCAGCTCCTGCAATCATTATTTTCTTTATATGCAAATTCATTCATGGATCCAGAATTATCCAAAATCAAAAGGACATTTGGATAGATTGCCTGACTGAGAAATGGCGGGGTAGTACAATAATCTCCCATAAATACAGTTGCTGCCTGGCAAAAGGTGCTCCAACTAATTACAATAATTGCAATTAGCCTTAAAATATATGTCATTTGGGCATCTCCTCTATATGTATGACCTTAATTGAGTTATTTTTGATATCCACAAAAATTTTAACTTTGTATCCTTTTCTTATTATTTTTTTTACATTTGAAAAATTTTTATTTCTATTTTCAAATTGATTTTCTCTAGCAAATACGATCTTACAATCATTGCTAATTTTGTAATTATAGATATGTCCATTTAAGTCATTTAGACTTAAATAACTGTTGATAACATCCTCTACCACCCCTGTTTTTTGTAGGAATTTTGCTTGAAGAGACGCACCAATGTTCTTATATCTTTTTTTAGGCTTTGCACAAAATAGATTAGAGGGGAAGAGCAGCGAAAGGGTAAGGTATATTAAAATTAATTTTTTCATTACTTAATTCCTTTTTTTTATTTGTTAAATTTTTTATTTAATAAATCCATCTCCCCCTAACTTACAACCACAATCCCTTCTTTTTTCAAAAACCTTGTGGTTATTCCATCTCCTTTAATCACTTTTCCTCTAAATGTTCCATCATAGATCTTTCCACATCCACAGGAGGGGCTATATTGCTTTAATATTGCAAGTTTTATGTCAAGGAGTTTTGCGATTTTCAGGGTCTCTTTTGCCTTTTTAAGCAATTCATAAATTCCACTACCCTGGCATTCTTTTTTATCTTTCCTTTGGGAAAAAATTGTGAAAACTTATTATTGTCAGGCAACTGAATACCTTTTACCTCTTTCCATTTTCTTCTCTTCTCCAATAGGCTTTGGCAATTATTTTTGCAACATCTTCAAACAGCGCCTTATAATTTCCCATGTGTTTGATTAAGTAAGGCTCATCCTTTATCTTATCCGGTAAATTTACAAATTTTCTTTGAATTATATACTCCACACCATCTATTCCAAATTTTTCCTTTACCTTTTTAAATCCCCATAAAATGTAATCTTTTCCCTTTTCCTTCAATATAAAGTAAACATCTATTAAATCTTTAATCTCATCCCTATCAGACAATGCTCCAAGTTTATTAACAAAAATATCCTCAAAACTATCCACCCATAAGTTTCCAATTTTTCTTCTTGGAGCAACATTTTTAAAAGGATAATAGGTAAATTCAACTTTTAAGGCATTATCTCGTTCTGAAACTAGAAAAATTCTTCTATCATATATTGATTCGTAACTTATTTTTTCTATCTTTGGCATAGAATGTAAAAAAGATATTATCGTATTTATATTTAAGGCTGCTTTATCATCTGTAAAAAAGTCAAGGTCATAAGAATAACGATGCTGCAAATAAAAATAGGATAAAGCCGTTCCGCCTGAAAAATAAAAATGGTCTGATAACCTGGATTTTTCAAAGTACAATAGAAACTCTCTTTGAAAATCCGTCAATATACTCAATTCAACTCACCCTCTTTTATCAACTTATAATAAAATTCAATGATTTTCTTTTTTTCTTTAGGGATGTTTAATTCATTAATATGATTATAAAGTTCAATAACGGTTTTTTTATCTCTTCCTGTTTGTGGAAAAAACAGAGCTATTCTCTCTAATTTCTTAAATTGTGAAACTTTCTTATAATCCCAAAAAATAACACTTTGCCTTTTTTTCATTTTTTTTCTACTCTTTAAGTGCCTTAATTTTGCATTGAGAGCCAAAAATCAGATATTTTTGAACCAGAACAGGTAAAGTTTATCAAATTGATAAACTGGGGTTAAGTCTATTTTCTCCTCACTTACAACCAAGATCCCCTG
>NZ_BAAIEW010000043.1:0-11333 GCF_054654515.1 Desulfothermus okinawensis JCM 13304
CAGAATAGACCTCTTAATCATAGACGAATTGGGATACCTTGAAATAGGCAAACACGCAGCCTCTTTATTCTTTAAGCTCATTTCAAAAAGATATGAAAGGACTTCATATAGTAACTACTAATAAACCCTTTGATGAGTGGGGGGATATTTTTGGGGATGAAGTGGTAGCTGCCGCCATCCTTGATAGGCTGCTACACCACTCCTACCCCTTTCTCATTCAAGGAAAAAGTTACAGGATGAAAGAGTTGTTTGATAAGAAACAAAAATAATTTTTTTGTCTAACTCTATGGGTGGGTCAATTTTCGTGAAAAAAACGGGTTAATTTTTGTGACAATTGACACTAAAAATCCTATAGCCTCTTCCTCTTTCCCATATCTATTGCAAAAACGACTAATTGTAGAAATATCAGGAACTCTATCTAAACCTAACATCTCACATATTACCTTGTCTGATCCTATCTTTTCCACATCTGATATTCCCCTGCCTCCACATATCATGGACAATATAATTGGTATTATCTTTAAAGAAGCAGATATAGACCTGTTAGATCCTCCCCTTGGAAAATTCCTATCTATTATCTCTGATACCCCCAATCTCTTTAAAAAACTCCTAAATAATATTAATCCTCCAAAAGGAGTAATATTTTCATTGCACTTACCTAATTTTAAATCTATATTCTTCATTGCAAGTCACCTCCTTGGTATGTTTTGTTTTTTTTTCTTCTATCCTAATAATTACACCATATTAGAGGTGACTTGCAAGTATTTTCCTGCCTCTAATGCAATATTAAGGTTATTTTGGCTCCTTTACAAATGTTATTGATTGCAATAATAGGTGGCTTATCCTGCAGATCGGTTACAGAAGAGACGGCAATCGAGTTTTTAACTGCATCTGGAATAACGTTGGGAGTCGGTGTAGGATTAAGAACGCTGTTCCGTCAATTGGTTAAATTGATACCTGTTTTCGGTTCGATGGTTTCGGCAGGAATTGCTTATACAGGAACATATACGATTGGGAAGGCGGCAGAGGCTTACTTTTTTGAAGGTGAGATTAAGAAGCCGGAAGAGTTCGAAAATAAAGCTAAAGAAGCAATGGATAACAATGAAGAGACAAACTTCGCCTAACAGCGGACATACGGCTTCGGCTATCGCCTCCGCCCAAATTTCCCTGCGGAAAACTTCGTATGTCCGCGGGACGTTAAGTGAAATGCCCGCCGTCTTAAAGAAATGTTTCAAAGAGGTGTTTAAATCATGAATAGGCAAACTTTGAAAGATATTTTAAAATCAAAAATAGAACACTTGTATGGAATACAATTCAACGAGATAATCGATAACATTTTTTCCATACTTTATGGAGGAAATTATAAATCTATTAAACAAAAAAGAGATTTAGGCAGTGATGGGATTATTGAAGCTGAAAAAGTATGTTTGGCATGCTATGCTCCTGAAAAATATAATAAGAAAAAGTTTGAGAAAAAAGTGGATGAAGATTACATAAAATACAAAAAAAATTACATGATATTAGGATATAAATGGCGTTTTATTATCAATCAGAAGTTACTGGGTAGTATGGTTACTTATATCAAAAATAAGAGCCCCAATTCTGATATTTGGGGTGTAGAAGAATTGATAAACTTTATTTTAAACTTGCCTCCCAGCAAAAGAAGAAAAATATTATCAGATGTATTTTCTTTATCTACTGAACTTATTGAATTTGATTTTGTAGAAGAAGTGATCGAAGAACTCACAAAATTAAAAGAAGAATTAACAAATTATAGCCCGCAATATAATCCTCCTGAAGACACATTGGCAAAAATAGAAAGAAATTTTACAGGAGAAGATATTGAAATAGTAAAAAGAAAGTTTACCCATTTTTATGCAGAACATATTGGTTATTTGCAAAAGGTTTTAGAATCATTTGATAGTGATTTCATTTCAAATTTGAAAATGACGATTTTAAATGAGTACCAAGCACTTGATAAAAAAATAACTTTTAAAGAAAGGTTTAATCATTTAGTAAAAAGATTTTCCTCAAAATATCCTAAGGATGATGAATATAAAAATTATAGTGAACTCATTTTGTTATATTTGTTTGAACAGTGTCTTATTGGGAGCAAACCTGGAGGTGATTAAATGATACTTCCTGAACCTGAGTCAGATTTGCGAATGAACATACTAATATTAGGGAATGAGATACTTGGTGAACTTATAAAAAATAATAATGCAATGTTTATTGAGGATTTGCTCATAAAATTTTTGAAAAAAGATATCAAAAGAACGCCCAAATTATTCATGGATGCAATAACAACTTTGTATACCTTGGACTTAATTGTTATAGAGAGTTACAAAATAAAGGTGGTGAAACATGATAAGGCTCAAAAGACTCTATTCTGAAACGGGTTTGTTTGATGAAGTTAAATTCAAAGAAGGGCTAAACATAATTTTGGGTAAATATTCTTCTACTCAAAAAGAAATAAATGGCATAGGGAAATCAACTCTTATCAGACTAGTAGATTATTGTCTTCTTTCTCAGACTGCTAAAAATAAATTTTTCAATGTTAAAACATTTCCTTTTCTGGATAGCCACAACGTAGTATTAGAGTTTTATATGCAAAATGAAATTTATTTTATAAAGAGATGGTTTAACAAAAAAGAAATTCTCTTTGGTAAAATGGGTACTACAGATGTGCATGAATACTCAGAAAAAGAATTGAAATCCGTATTGGCTGATATCTTTTTTAAGGCATACAACAATACTTACTATGAAAACAAATGGTTTAGAAGTTTGATTAAATTTTTTATAAAAGATGATCTTAACCATCAAGTAAGGAAAGTCCCATACAATTTTTTGCATCCAAATATTACCAAAAATCTTATTATTGTCTATAACTCCTATTTAATGGGACTACCTAACAAAAATCTATACCAACTTGAGATGTTAAAACGAAAATTGCAAGAAAGCAAGAAAATTCAAAATAGGATGATAGAAGGATTAGAAAAAGAAACAGGGAAACATTTTCATGAAATAAAGTCAGAACTTAGGGAAATAAAGGAAAAGATCCAGACACTTGAGAATGCAATAAAAGATTACAATTTTATCAACACATATAAAGATATGGAAGATCGAATAGGCTATTTAACCAATAAAATTTCTAAAAAATTACTTGAAATCCAAAAAATACAAAGAAAATTGGACTCTATCCAAGAAAGTTATGCTGTAAATGTTGAGGTAGATATTAAAGAATCTACGAAATTTTATAGCATGTTGAACGCTCAATTAGGTGCTTTCTTAAAAAAGAATCTGGAAGAAGTTATAAAATTCAGAAAAGCCATCGCAAATAACAGAAAAAAATATTTAGCAGAACGAGAAAGAGAGCTTAAAGATAAATTAAATGAACTTTGGAAGGACTATTATGAACTGGAAGAAGAACGCAAAAAATTGTATAAGATTTTAGATACAAAAGGTAGATTCGATATAATTAAAGAAGCTTACAAAAAATTACTTGAAGAAGGAACAGCTTTTCAATATATAGAAAATATCATCAAACAAATTGATGGTCTAAGTGAAGAAATTCTAAGAATTGAAAAGGAAATGTCTGACCTACATTTCACAATTGTAAAAGAGCTAAAAGAATATTCCGAAAAAATTAATAACTTAGGGATGAGTTTTAGGGAAACAGTTAAAAATTGTACTGCTACGAGTGAAGGGAGCTATCTAGCTATAGAATACACAAACAAAAAAGAAAATCCTGTTGATATAAGAGTTGATATACCAAAATCTCTTTCTTATGGAAGAGAAAGACTAAAAATTTTGGTTTATGATTTGACCATCTTTAAAGAAATTTTAAACCATAGAGGAACTATGCCGCATTTTTTGATTCACGATGGAGTGCTTCACGGAATAGACCTAAAAACAAAGATACGAATTCTTAACTATATTTTTGAATTATTAAAAAAAAGTAATAATCAGGCACAATACATAATAACATTAAATGAGGGAGATGTCATGAGTGAATACGAAGAAGAGAAGTTATCATTTAACTTAAATGAACATATCATCATCATTTATGAGGACAATCCTCAAAAGATGATATTCAAAATAGAGTTTTGATGTAATGGATAATACTAAAACAAAATTTTTGATATACTTTTACGACGGCGGGCACTCTGCAGTGCTTCGCACCTTGCCCCTATCGGGGTCACTTAACAGGTGCATATCCGACTTCGCTATCGCTCAGTCCAAATTCCTCGCTTCGCTCGGAACTTCGGATATGCCCAACACGTTGTGCGACATTTACGAGGAATATATATGATTAAACCTAATTGGGATATATTCAAAGCAAAATTTAGTGAGAATCCACAAGCTACTTTTGAGTGGCTTTGTTACTTATTGTTTTGTAACGAATTTAAAAAAGACAAGGGAATATTTCGTTATAAAAATCAATCTGCAATAGAAACCAACCCTATTGAAAAAGGCAATGAAGTAATTGGTTGGCAAGCTAAGTTCTATGATACATCTCTTTCAAATCATAAGGATGAATTACTACATACTCTCGAAAAAACAAAAAGAGATTATCCAAACATTACAAAATTGCTTTTTTACACCAACCAAGAATGGGGTCAAAACAAGGGCAAAAAACCACAAGGCTTAATGGAAGTTGAAGATAAAGCAAAAGAACTTAATATCATATTAGAATGGAGGACAGCAAGTTTTTTTGAGTCTGAGTTTGTTGTTATAGAAAACGAGATAATTGCCAAGCACTTTTTCACATTTGATAAAAGTGTTTTTGAGTTAATTGAAGAACAAGAAAAACATACAGAAAATCTTCTAAAACGGATAAAGACTACATTTAAATTTAGAAATCAAGAATTTGAAGCTGATAGAAGTGATGTTATAGAAAAACTAAAAAATACAAAATCACAAGCTATTATTTTAAGTGGTGTTGCAGGTGTGGGGAAAACCGCTGTTATAAAAAACTATTATGGACATCTAAAAGATAAAGTACCTTTTTATGTTTTTAAAGCAACTGAATTTAACAACTTAAGAAGTATTAATGAGTTTTTCAGGGAATACCACTTTGAGGAGTTTATTAAAGCTCATGTAAATGAAGAGGAAAAGATTATTGTAATAGATTCTGCAGAAAAATTATTGGACATAGACAATACAGATCCCTTTAAAGAGTTTTTACAAATTGTTCTCGAAAATAAATGGAAGATTATTTTTACAACAAGAGATAATTATGTTGATGTTCTTAATACAGAATTCTCAGAAATGTATGGAATATTACCAGAAAATATTAATATTCAAAATCTTTCAAATGAAGAACTCATAGAACTTTCGGAAAAATATGAATTTAATTTACCTACAGATGAAAAATTGTTCAAACTTATTAGAAATCCGTTTTATTTAAATGAATACTTAAAGCATTATAAAGAAGGGGAAGTTTTAGATTATATTGAGTTTAAAAATAAATTATGGAATCAAGTTATTACCAAATCAAAACCAAAGAGAGAGCAGTGTTTTTTTAAAATTGCTTTTGACAGGGCGAATAGTGGAGAATTTTATATAAATCCAGATTGTGAATCATCAATTTTAGACGGATTATTAAGCGATGGAATATTGGGTTATGAGTCTCCTTATGGATACTTTATTACTCATGATATTTACGAAGAATGGGCATTAGAAAAAATAATTGAAAGAGAATTTCTCAGAAAGACATCAATAGAAGATTTCTTTGAGTCAATCGGTGAATCTTTGCCTATCCGTAGAAGTTTAAGAAACTGGCTATCAGAAAAACTGCTATTAAACGATGAAAATATAAAACGATTCATTGAAGATGCTATAAATTCTAATATTGAGGATTTCTGGAAAGATGAAATTTTAATTTCCGTATTGCTCTCTGATTATTCAGATTCTTTTTTTGAAATCTTTAAACATGGATTACTAAGAAATAATCAAGTTTTATTTAAAAAAATAACTTTTTTATTGAGATTGGCATGCAAAGAGGTTGATAGTGATTTTTTAAAGCAATTAGGACTAAAAAGCCTAAATATATTTACTTTAAAATACGTGCTAACTAAGCCAAAAGGTAAAGGATGGGAAAATCTTATAAAATTTGTTTTTGAGAATATAGAAAAGATAGGAATTGAAAATATAAATTTTATTTTACCTGTAATTCACGATTGGAACACAAAATTTAAAAAAGGGAAGACTACAAAATATGCAAGTTTAATTGCTCTAAAATATTATCAATGGATTATTAAAGAAGATATATATTTTCATGACAATGAAGCAAAAGGAAAACTTTTGCAAACTATTCTATACGGGACATCAGAAATTAAAAATGAGCTGAAAGAAATTTTTGAAGAAATTTTAAAGAATAAATGGAAGTATCATAGAGATCCATATTATGACTTGGTGAAAATGATTCTTGTTCCAATTGCAGAAAATGGCTTTGCAGGAATAGAAGTTGCAAAAGTTTTACCAGAATATGTTTTTAAACTGGCTGATTTGTTTTGGACATATACACCACGAAAAGAGAAATTCCCTTATCATCATTCTATAGAAGTTGAACAATATTTTGGCTTGGAGGAAACACATCTAGACTATTTCCCAGCAAGTGCGTATCAAACATCAATATACTGGCTTCTTCAATATTCACTGAAAGAAACAGTAGATTTTGTTTTAGAATTTACCAATAAATCCGTTAAACATTATGCTAACTCTGGTTTTGACCCATTTGTAAAAAAGGTTAAGATTTATTTTTATGATGGCACAACAAAGGAACAATATATCAGCCATTGTTTATGGAATATGTATAGGGGTACAGGCTCTCCTGTAAGCCCTTGCTTGCTTCAATCCATTCATATGGCTTTAGAAAAATATTTTCTTGAACGGGGGAAAGATACTGATTCTAAAACATTGGAGAATTGGCTTATTTATCTTCTTAAAAATTCAGAATCTGCTTCAATTTCAGCAGTAGTTGCAAGTATTGTTTTAGCTTACCCTGATAAGACTTTTAATGTTGCCAAGATTTTATTCAGGACAAAAGAGTTTATTCTTCAAGATAAAACAAGATTGGTATCAGAATTTAATGTAAGATCTTTGTATTCTGTAGGATATGGTTTGAATTACCATCATAAAATTTACCAAGATGAGAGAATTAAAACTTGTGATGATAAACACAGAAAATGGAGCTTAGAGGAACTTTTTTTGTATTATCAAACTTTTAGAAGCGAAGAAATTAGCGAGGAAGAGGCAAAGAAAAGACAACACGAGTTATGGAAGATTCTTGATGATTATTACAGTCAATTGCCAGACAAAGATAAAGAAACTGAGGCAGATAAGACCTGGAAACTTTTCCTTGCCAGAATGGATAGAAGAAAAATGAAGGTAACAACTGAACAAGTTGATAAAGAAATTGCCATACAATTTGAGCTAGAGCTTGAACCAGAGCTAAAGGAATATAGTGAAAAATCATTAGCTAAAAGCAAGGAGTTTATAAAGTATAGCCCTTTAAAATTCTGGGCAAGTTACAAAATAAAAAATGATGAGAAATACAAAGAATATAAACAATACGAAGAAAATCCAAAAAAGGCTCTTAAGGAAGTAAAAGAGCTTATAAATGAGCTTAATAAAAATAGATCACAAGAATTCTATCTTTTTAATCATTCTATTCCTGCAGAAGTATGCTCAGTTCTGATTAAATATTATATGAACATCCTTTTGGACAAAGAAAAAGAATTTTGTAAAGATATTATCCTAGATTTTTCCTCATTGTCATTACGAGCAGATTATCAATATCAAATTTCAGATGGTGTAGAATCAGCCATTTCTGTTTTACCGATTCTATTTAAAGAATTTCCTGAGGAAAGGAAAAATATAAAAGTAATTTTATTACTACTAACACTTTTTGATCCACACCACATTGGCATGTATGCTGAATTCGCTGACCTTCCTACCAGAGCTATACAAGAATTATTTTCAATTAGTTTTGAGGATGCTCAGTCGCTTCTCCTTGGATATTTATATCTAAAACCTGAATATGAATCTTTAAGAGAGAAAATACGTAAAGAAAATTATACAAAAGGCATTTATCAAGTTAGAGAACATGAATTAATAGAATTATTTATAAAAGAATATGAATCAGATCTTGAAAAAATTGTGAATAACGAAATAACCTATGAAGATTTAGACGAAATTGAGAATTTAGATCTATATATTTTAAAGAGAGCTTTTCAGTTAATATCAAAAGGCACAAAAGATAAAGTTCAAAAAGAAATAGCAAAAAGAATAATTAATGCCTTTGCTCCCAAGATATTGTCAGATAACAGAAAAGATAGGATTGATTACGAAGTCAAGCATGGTTTTTTACGAAAATATGCTTATTTTGTATTGAACTTACCTCAAGATGAGATTAATGATTACCTGCAACCATTTATAGACAACTTTAATGCATCGGAGACAATTGCTGATTTGTTTGAAGAATTTATTTACGCTGAAGATATTCTAAATACATATGATAAATTTTGGATAGTTTGGGAATCTTTTAAAGAAAAAGTATTTGAGATTTGTAAAAAAGGTGAAAGATACTGGTATATAGACAAAATTATTAAAAGTTATCTATTTGCCACAGTTCTTTGGAATGAAAATGTCAAGGAATGGCATACATTGAAAAGTGGCAATAAAATGTTTTTTCAAGAAGTTTCTCAAAAAATAGGTTATTGTCCTTCTACCTTATATGCCCTTGCTAAATTATTGAACGGTATTGGAACTTCATACATTGATGATGGAATAATATGGATTTCAAATATTATTAAAGACAATAAAGATATTTTGAACCAAGAACTTGAAACTGATACCATTTACTATCTTGAGAGTCTTGTTAGAAGATTTATCTATAATAATCGTGAAAAAATAAAAAGAACAAAAGAGTTAAAAGAGAATGTATTATTAATATTAGATTTTTTAGTAAAAAAAGGTTCAGTTGTTGGATATATGTTGAGGGAAAGCATTATATGAAAACGTCGCACAACAAGTGGTTAAGTGAAATGCCCGCCGTCGCATGTAAAGGATTTGAGATAAATAAGAGGTGAAATATAATGGAATTAGAATGGTCAAAAAAGAAATTGTTAGAATTAGTAAGAAAAGCATATTATGGAGAAGTAATGCTTCCGGATTTCCAAAGAAATTTTGTTTGGGCAAGAAACGATATAGAAGAACTTATATGTTCTTTACTGGAAAGAATGTTTATAGGTACATTTCTTATACAAAGAGTAAATCCTTCAGATGTTCCTTTTAAGGTAATTCCAATAGAAGGTGCAGACAAAATTAATGGTAATTTTATGCGTAAACCAGAAATTATAGTTCTAGACGGGCAACAACGATTAACTTCATTGTTTTACGCTTTATATTCTCCAGGTATTCCTTTAAAAAACACGACAAATCCATATGCATTTTTTATAGATTTACAAGAATTAACCGATGACAATCTGGAAGACGCAGTTTTTAGTTGGTCAAAGCGATGGAGAGAATACAAAGCACTGGTAGAGGGAAATGGAAAGTATATCTTATCAAAATTAAAACAAGAGAAGATTTTACCTTTAACTTTTTTAGCAGAGGAATCAAATTTTTGGAAGTTATGGTATAGTGAATTTAGAAATCTATTCAATGAGAACGAAGCACAGAAAATAGAAAATTATGTAAAAAATATTATAGATTATCAAGTTCATGTTTTGAGCATTCCATTAACAGGAAAACCAGAAGATATAGCAATATTATTCGAAAGAATAAACAGAACAGGTATTAAACTATCAATATTTGACCTACTTACTGCTCGCTTATATAAGTTTATAAATTTAAGAACAGAATGGGAAAATGCATTCAATGAAAAATATTGGTTAAAACAAATAGCATCTAATGATATAAAGAACACAAAAATCCCATATTATATTATTCAGGGATTAGCCCTGAGTAAGGGTATGAGCATAAAAGCAAGAGATATAATAAAAATAGATTCAACAACCTTGAATAAAACGAATTGGAAATCGGCAGTAATTATACTGGAAGATAAAATTTTAAAGAGATTATTTGATGTCTCCGAATATGGAATTGCCGACAACAGGTGGCTCTCATATCCCTCTCTGATTTCAATATGGCTTGGATTGTTTCTCAAAGCGGAGAGTAGGGAAATAGATATTGATATTGATAAAATAAATAAATGGTATTGGTGTGTAATCTTTACAGAAAGGTATTCTGGTTCAACTGAAACTAAGCAAACCAAGGACTTTAAAGACTTAGTAGCTTGGTTAACAGATTCCAATACCCCTCCAGAAGTAATAACAAATTTAAGAAATAGATTAGACATAATGAAAATAGATACAAAATATTCTGGAAGTTCTATTTACAAAGGTGTTTTTAATTTGCTCTTTAGAAGAGGGGCATGGGATTTTTATGAGAAAGACAAAATTAAATTTTCAGCAAAAGATTTAGAAGATCATCATATTTTCCCAAAGAAATTCTTAGAAATAAAAAATGTAAATGTTGAAAAAGACATTGTACTCAATAGAACACTAATTTTATCATCTACAAACAAAAAAATTAGCAGAAAAGCACCAGCTACATATATCGAAGAAATGATTGAAATACATGGAAGTGAGGAAGAAGTAAAGAATATTCTAGAGAAACATTTTATAGATGAAGAGATGTTTGATATCTTAAAAAGTGTAAAAGAAAGTTCAACACCAGATGAAATAAAGGAAAAATTTGAACAAATTATAACTTTGAGAGAGAATCTAATAAAAAACTATATAAGAAAACTTGTAGGGGACGAAAATAATGAGTAGATATAGCGACGGCGGGCACTCTGAGGCAACTTCGTTGCCTTGCCTCAGCCCTAACGGGCTTCGGTCACTTAACAAGCGGATAAACGGTTTTGGGCTAAAGCCCTTCACCCAAAGTTTGCTTCGCAAACCTTCTTTTATCCGCAAAACGTTAGGCGAAATTCTTCAGAGGTGATGTATCCGTGTGGGAACGTATAAAACGTATAGCTTTAATGATTATTGGTGTCGGAGTTTGTCAATAAAGATGTCGCCAAAAGCCATACCATTTTTTCCATCAAGCAGCCTTTTTACATTGTTGTTCATTAACTGGGTTAAGGTCTACTGTAAGGACTGGATCCCAATTGCGAATATTTCCAGACCACCGCTCTGGATGTTTGGAGCGAGCCCTTTTGTAACCCTCTTTCCGCTTTGCCAAAATCTCATTGTCTAGACCTGAATGTCTTTGCTCAGGAGTAACAAACTTAATTTTACTATGATAATGCTTACTATTAT
>NZ_BAAIEW010000044.1:0-11247 GCF_054654515.1 Desulfothermus okinawensis JCM 13304
ATTAGTGAAAGGATGAAGGATGAAGATCACCCACAGACACAGCATGTTTGAGACTTCGGAGTTAATGGAATAAGCAGAAAGAATAAAAATGGTGTTAACCTGAGTTTATCAAAATGATAAACTCGGGGTAAGCTAAAATCTGTCATTTATGTGAAATCTTTGAGATTTGGACAGAGCCTTATAAAAATGCCTTATTACAAAATAATAGAATGCTAAGAATCAATAAAAATAGGACAAGAAGGAGAAAAAATGGGATATGCAATAAGGATATATGAAGCTTTTAAACATTTAGGTGAAGAACCTGCAAGGATTCTTGATGAGTTTGTAGAATACATGGAAAGCAGAAAGGCTGCAACAACTGAGGAGATAAAGGAAACAGAACTTTAGCTACGAAAAGAGATAGAGTCAGTTCGTCTTGAGATAGAACAGGTAAGAAAAGAGAATAAAGAAACCGAAGCAAGACTTATAAAATGGATGTTTGCATTTTATACAGGGCAAATTATAGCCATTGCAGGCCTTCTAGAGCTGTTTTTAAGTAAATATAGGAGGCAAGAAAAATGTTGCAAAATATGAGATTCAGCTCAACGAAATTTAAGGGAATAATTTCAGTTATCTTGGTTGCAATTAGTATTGTATGGATAGGGTCAATATGTTTTGCTCAACCAAAAGATGATGCCTACGTGGACTTATGTGATGTTATGGATAGATACCATAGAACATTTGATGTTTATACTGACCTATCAGCAGCAGGCAATCATTTTATGATACTGGAAAAAATGGGAAAAGATGTAGAAATTAAACCTGGCAGTAAAGAATCCCCTCATAGTGGTGCTGATTGTATAGAAAATAAATTTTATGGGACAGACACAAGCTGGGGCGGTTGGTATTTTATGAATGGAGTATTAGAAGGAGAAGAAAGTTGGGCCAAGGCTAACTGGGGTGATTATCCTAATGCAGGCTTTAATTTAACAGGTGCTAAAAAACTTACCTTCTGGGCTCGAGGTAAGGATGGTGGGGAAAAGGTAGAATTTTTTGCCTTTGGAGTAGGAAGAAATGGTTATACTGGTGAGTCTAATACTACTTACCCAGATTCTTCACCTAAGGTAACTATATGTGGAAAATTGGTAACACCGTGTTATATCACTTTAACTAAGGAGTGGCAGCAATATACAATAGATTTAACAGGGTTAGATTTGAGCTATGTGCTTGGTGGATTTGGCTGGATAACAAATGCTCAACAGAACAATAACAAAAGCATTACTTTTTATTTGGACGATATCCGCTATGATAAAAGTCGCTTAGATGAACCAAGATTTCTGATAAGCTATGAACTTCTACCAACTGATAAACCAGTTTTAAAAAATACTGCATATACTTACGATAATGCCTTAGCCCTTTTGGCTTTTTTGGAATATGGCGATTTAATGCGAGCAAGACTTATTGCAGATGCCATTTGCTATGCTATAGAACATGATAGATATTTTTCTGACGGTCGGCTTCGTAATGCATATGAGGGTGGAGATTTAAAACTTTTTCCTGGCTGGAGACCTCATGGAAAGGAATCCACTGTAAGAATACCTGGCTGGTGGGACACAGAAGAGAATAAATGGAATGAAGATGAGCATTGTGTAAGCACTTACACGGGCAATGTTGCCTGGGCTATGATTGCTTTACTCTCCTTTTATGAAAAAACGGGAGAAAAAAAGTATCTTAATTCAGCTATAACTTTAGGAGAATGGATAGAAAAAAATGGTAGAGATGATAGAGGAGCGGGTGGTTATACTGGTGGTTATAAAGGAGGGGAAGAAACAGCCAATAACCCTCTAGGGCAAACGAAAATCCTCTGGAAGTCCACAGAGCATAATATAGATGTCTATGTAGCCTTTGAGAGATTGTATAGACTTACAGGGAATGAAAAATGGAAAGAAAGGGCTTTGCATGCCAAGAAATTTGTTGAATCCATGTGGGATGAAAAAGAAGGACATTTTTGGACAGGTACTTTAGATGATGGTATTACCATAAATAAATCAACCATTCCCCTTGATATACAAGCCTGGGCAATAATGGCCTTTGGTGATAAATATAAAAGGGCTATAGAATGGGCAGAAAAGAACTGTTATGTAGAAGACAATGATTTTAAGGGATTTGATTTCAATAATAATAGAGATGGTATCTGGTTTGAAGGTACAGGACATATGACCATTGCCTATCAAATTATAGGGGAAAAAACAAAAGCAGATACATATCTTAAAGAATTAGAAAAGGCACAAAAAGAAGCTCAAAATGCAAATGGCAAAGGTTTGGTGGCTGCTTCCCATGACGGGGTAAGTACTGGATTTGACTGGGTATACATTGCAAGGCTTCATATAGGAGCAACGAGCTGGTTTTTGTTTGCTGAATTGGGCTACAACCCATATTGGAACACCAAGATAAACAATCCGGTTGCAACATCACTTACCATCATCAAACAGGGCGCAGGCAATGGCACAGTGACCAGTGATGATGGAGGCATAAGCTGTGGTAGTGATTGTACAGAGAGCTATCCTTTAGGCACAACAGTGACTCTTACAGCAATACCTGATGAAAACTCTACATTTGCTGGATGGAGTGGTGGTTGTAATGGCCCAAATTCAACATGCACAGTTGTTATGAATTCTGATGTAAATGTAACAGCAGTATTTTCATCGCCTAATCAGAATCAATATCCATTAATAACCAGTTATAAGGGGTTGCCAAGTGAGGGACCTGTTCCTTTAACAGTCACATTTACATGTGATGCATATGATCCAGATGGGAGTATAGCAGAATATAGGTGGGATTTTGATGGAGATGGTAATATAGATAAGGTAAGTTCTAATAATACAGTTAGTTATACTTATGAGGAGATTGGGACGTATAATGCAAAGGTAATAGTAGTGGATAATGAGGGTGCTAATAGTTTTAATCAAATACCTATTACTGTATATGAATGCACTCCAGATGGAGATGTAGCGCCCCTTGGAAATAGAGATGGTGTAGTAAATGTTGGAGATGCATTAGTAGCGCTGAGGTTTGCCCTAGGTTTAGAGACCCCTACACCAGAGGATATATGCCATGGTGATGTAGCTCCCCTAAAAGATGGCAAGCCAAATCCAGATGGGAGTATAACAGTTGGGGATGCCCTGGTGATTTTAAGGAAGGCAGTAGGGCTAGTTGATTTTTAGTTAAGTGAGAAAAGGGCGAGTTTAACTCGCCCTTTTCTATTTATAATGGGTGATCATGTGATGTTAAAAAATTACAGCTAGGTAGCAATGTCATTAACTGTGATTTTTTTTCTGGCAAGAAAGACCAAGGTTTTGTACTAATGATTTTGCTTAGTCCATTAATTTTGATATTTCAAACTTAAATGAGCCTGGTATGGTAGCGATCCTTGTTGAATCGTGAAGCGTGAACCGTGATTGGTGAATCGTGAACCGTGAATCGTGAATTGGATGAGGAATATAGAAAATGTGTAAATTTCGTTTCAAAGTGTAACCGTTCATACGTGTTAATGTTATAATTAAACGCATTAATGGGTTCAAAAAAATACCTTAAAGATGGAAAAGGGTTAATGGTAAAAAAATTTAAAAACATAAGGAGGGATGCCATGAAAAAGGTGGTGTTTTTTTTGTTAGTGTTTTTTTGTCTATCTTATGTGGCTTATGCAAAACAGATCACAGTTTGCCCAGATAAAGGGAGTGATGGGTGCGATTACACAAGCATCCAGGCAGCAATTAATGCAGCTGCAAATGGAGATGAGATCTATATTAAAAAAGGTGTCTATAGTGAGGAGGATATTAACATAACAAACAAAGATTTAACTATTAAAGGGGAGAGTGCAAACTCCACTATTATAAATCCAGTAGCAGGTAGAGGAATTTATATCTGTTGCGCGGCGGATTATTGGTCTAAAACTAAAACTTGTAATGTAAATTTGTATAATTTGCAAATTAGGGGAGGTTCAGTAGATTATGGAGGAGGGATATATGGAAAATCCGATTATGCAACTTTGAATGTGTCTATGCATCAATTGTATGTAGTCGGCAATTCAGCATCAAGTGATGGTGGAGGCATATATTTTACTAGTGGTGCTAATGGTCATTGGGTAGTTTCTGATTTTAATTTAGAGATCATAAACTCCAATATTGATAGAAATGTAGCTTCTGGAAATGGTGGAGGGCTTTATTTTAAAGGTAATGGAGTTGTAACCATAAAGAATACCACTATCCAGTCCAATACAGCAAGTGGGATGGGTGGTGGTATTTATAATCAGGATAGTACCACTTTAATAATTAGTGATTCATACATCAAGGGTAACACATCACTTGCCAAAGGTGGTGGGACATATCACAAGAGCAGTAAGGAAGTTGTTATAACTAAATGCACCATTGAGAATAATTCTGCTGATGTGGGAGGAGGTGGTATTTTTAACGAGGGTAGTGGAGTGTTAAAAGTTAATAATTCAAATATTCAAGGTAATTCAGGTGGTTACAGTGGTGGAATAGCAAGTTATGGTACCTTAAAGGTCACATCTTGTGTTATAAAGTCCAATAATAGTACAGGCAATAGTACTGAGGGTACTGGGGGAGGAATAGGGTTTGGTGGAGAAGCTACTATAACCAAGAGTTGGATTATAGACAATTCAGCTAATTCAGAGGGTGGAGGTATTGATTTGTGGGATGAGACAAAAACAACCCTTTATCTATATTCATCTGTTGTTGCATTTAATAGGGCCAGTACAAAGGGTGGTGCAATGTGTTTGGGATCAGAATGTCATGACAAAAATGGAGATTCAGTGGTTACCATAAAAAGTTCCACAATATATGGAAACAGTGCACCAACTGCAAAGGGGGTGTTTGTGGCCTCTGGGTATAGTGAGGCTCCAATGACTCTGCAAATTCTCGACACTGTATTTGCAAATGAAGGGGATGATCTGTTATTTGAAAGGGATGAGAATGAAAATACCTATGGGAATTTTGTCATAAGATCCAATGTGTTCTCAGCTGATGTTGATCTTCCCACAACTAATATTACTAGCGGAGAAAACAGGATTATAACAGATTTGGGGTTTGCAAACCCTGATGAGTATGATTTTTCACTTCTTGAAAATTCACCTTTAATTGATTTAGACACTGGTGCAACAGCATATCTAGAAGACATAGCTGGCTCATACAGGGATGAAAAGGCAGATATTGGTGCCTGTGAATATCCTTCCAAGTGTAGTCTTGCTGATCTTCAGCCAGGCTCTCCTGGAGCTCCCCAATTTGAAACTGATATAGAGGGTGGTACAAAATTTTTGGAAAAAACTGCAATCATATCCTTTAAGATTGGTTGGAACTTGTGTGGTATCCCCTCAGTAGATGACAAGACTATCAAGAGTGTTTTTGGTGAAAACCTTGGTTCTGTATATACCCTTTGGAAATGGGACAGTAGCTACGGTACATGGAAACTATACACATCAAACGAAGATATAAAAAATTATCTCCAGGGACTGCCAACTACAATTGAGCTGTTAAATGAAAATGCAACTCTATCCCCTGGTGAAGGGTTCTGGGTCAAGGCAACTTCCTCTTTTAACATTGAGTATAAGGCATATGAAAAGGTGGAAGAATAATTCTTATTTAACTTAATTGAACAGGAAAAAAGTATTCAAATCTTTTTTTAATCCCCCCCCACAGGGTGAGGAAACTCGCTTTGTGGGGGAATGTTTTCCTGAATATAAAGTGTACCATGAAATTTACACATCTTAATTTGGTCTATTTGCCTCTCTAAAAGAAACAAGCTTGTAATTAATTGTATAGTCCTTGCTTGTCTAGACCGCCAAAGTTGTTTGCCAATGTTGGTTAAATTTAATTTACCATATCCAATAATATATAAAACTGTATATAACTTGGTAAATTAAAGAACGGTTGTTGCATTGGTGATTTAAAAAAATCAAGGATGTTTTTATTTACTATTGACAATAAGGATTGTTTAAAATTAAACTTATTTCAATTTGAAAATAGTATAGAAACATCTAGTAAATTTATTAGGATGTATTTTTGTTATTAAAGTGATAAATAATGTTTATTAAAAGGAGATATCAAATAAACCCACAAAGAAGCAGTGTATTATCTCCATGTCTTTTAAATATAAGTTTGGAAATTGTTAACATAGTGAATATATCAAGAATATTAGTTATTGTTTTTATAGTAAATTTGTCTCTTTTTTTTAATGTAAAAGTTGTATTTTGTAGTGCCAAAAAGGTTATTGCTACAGGAGCTAGTTATCTAAAGCCAGGGGAGGAATTGGTAGCTAGAGAAAAGGCATTGGATGAGGCCAGGAGGAATGCCTTGGAAAAGGCTGTTGGCACATACATTAAATCAACAACTGTTGTGGAAAATTTTTATCTTGTGGAAGACAAGATAATTTCCAGAACAAAAGGCTACTTGAAGAATATTAGGATATTGAAAGAGGGAAAGACTAATCTAGGCACTTATGAGCTTACAATTGAGGCAGAAGTAACATTAGACAGCCTTAAGGATGACATTGGTAGGTTTAAAAAACTTATATCCCTCCAAAAAAATCCCCGTGTTTTTGTTAGATTGGATCCTAGATTAAAAAAAACAGAATTTGCAACTGCTAATAAAGTTAAAACCATTTTAGTAAATAGTCTTCAACGGGATGGTTTTGTGGTGCTTGCCAAAGAACCAGACAAAACCGATGCTGGTCCCAGTCTTGTTGTAGAACTGGGTACTGAATTTGAATCAACTCTCAGTGAATATAAAGGTATAAACATAAAATTAAATGAACTATCTTGTGTTGCTTCTTTAATTAGACCTGGTGATAATACAATCCTTGCCACAGCAATGGCAGATGCATCTGTGCCAGGGGAAAATAAAATTCAACTTATAGATAGAATGTCTAAAAAATGTGCTGTTGATATTTGGACCCAACTGAAAACCAAGTTGTTGAGTATATGGGAGGAAGAATTATATGGTCAAAGGGATATAAAATTAGTGATCAAATCTATACCAAGCTATAGTGCTGCTAGAAAGATTTGCTTGGTAATAAAAGAAAAAGTGCCAGGTGTGAAGGCTATAAAATTGTTAAAATTTAGAAGACATGTTGGTATTTATCATTTAAAGTACAATGGTTGGCCTGAGTATTTAATAAATGATATGTCAATGTCTTTTTTTCAATATAGATATTTCTCCTTTAAGACTGTTTCTTTGGAAGGTAATAAGATTTTAATATCATTAAAAAAAATAAAAGGGTGGAGATAGTTGGAGGGATTTATGCTGAGAAAGTATCTTTTATTTAATCTATTGTTTGCATTTATTTTATTTGGCTGTGCTGCTGGAAAGAAATATTTTCAAATGGGGGTAGAGCTAGAGAAGGTAGGTAAATACAATGATGCCATAGCTTATTTGGAAGAAGCCCTGGAAAAAGAACCCAACAATGAAAAATACTTAGATTTTATGAAGGACCTTAAGTCTAAGCTCATTAAGAGATATATTTCACAGGCTAATTCTATACTTGAACAAAAGCAAGACGTTACAATAAATGAGGTGAGGGAATTAGAAGAAATATTAAAAAAGTGTGAATCCGTAGATAGGCATGCTGCACAAGTGATCTCATTTAGGGAAAAGGTAAGCAAATTAAGAGAAGACCTTTTAAATAAAGTAAAACAAAATTATTCCCTAGCAAAGGATGCCATAGAAGATAACCAGTGGGATAAGGCCTATTTCTACTTACAGAAAATTCAAGGTTTATTCCCCAACTATGAGGACACGCCACATTTGATGGATAGGTGTAAGAAAGATGGCACTAAGTATTATTTATCAAAGGCAAAAGAGCTTTTTTATAAAGAGGATTTTAAGCAAGCTATTTTTTTCCTGAGAAAGGGACTGATTTTAGATCCCTTAAATAAAGATGCGCGTCAGTTGTTAGAACAGGCTAAAACAAATGACACCAAAGAATATTTTTTTGAAAGCGCAAAAAGGGCAGTTTCTTCATCTAATTGGGATCTAGCTGTAAAACAGTATAAAAGAGCACTGGAATACGACCCTAATGACTCTAAGTTACAAAGTTTACTAGAAATGGCTAAATCCCAAGCCAGTGATTACTATTTAAATGAGTGTAAGGTAAATATAAAAAGTGGATTGTTTGCTAGGGCTGTTGATTCTTTTTTACTCGCTAAAAAATATATTTCAATAGATAAACAATATAAATTAGATCCCGTAAAAAAATTACTTGCTTCAAAACTTAAATCAACTGGTGACTATTTTATTTCCAAGGGGAAATATGGAATTGCCTGGTACTGGTATTCAAAAATAAAGAAAATTTATCCTGAGTACCCAAAGATATTCTTTTTGATTCAAGATATGGAAGATAAAGTAAAGCACAATGTACAAAAATCCATAGCTGTTTTTGATTTTAAGAGTCCATCAAGTAATCCCGATGCTGGAATTATTGTTGCCAATAATTTGATTACATTTCTTTTTGAAAATGCCAGCAGAGATATAAAAATATTGGAAAGGGAGAACCTGAAATCTATATTAGAAGAGATGAAACTGGGACAAATTGGAGTAGTATCAGCTCAAACCGCTAAAGAGATGGGTAGGATATATGGTATTGATGTGGCAATTATGGGAAGTGTTTTGTTATATAAAGTAGATTCTTCAATATCCAAGAGTTCAAAAACAATTCGTTATAAAATAGGGACCCAAATAGAGGACAATATAGAATATCTAAATTGGAAGGCTAGACATCCAGACCCAAACGAAGAAGAACTTAAGGAGGCACCTCCTGCTAAGTTGGCTGTCCCCAAGTATGCTGAGAAAGATATAGAAATTACAAAGGTTAGAAAGGTTGGATTTGTACAATTATCCTTTAGAATTGTAGACATAACCACAGGTGAAAACCTAGATGTAAAGACAATAAAACGTCAAAAAATTGTGGAAGATGAAACTTGCCCTGCTTTACCTGATGCCCATATTAAATACGATCCCTTAGAAGTGCCCACTGACACAGAACTACTTCAGAAAATAACAAATGACGTTGTTGCTGAACTTGGACTTGAGGTTTTAAGGCCCCTTCGCAATCTTGAGAAAAAATATTATGTAGCAGGTGAAAATCTACTTAGGCGAAGGCAGAAAATCGATGCTGCTGAAATGTTTATTTATGCAATATTTGATGAGCGTTTAAAAGGAATAATAGATTCACCAGTAACAAAAAATGCAGTAAAAAAGGTGGAAGATATATTTAGGAGTTATAATGTTAAGTTATAGGGGGTATTAGGCTGTGCATAAAAATTGTTTCTTTTTTGTTATATTTTGCATTCTCTTAAGTAATAATATATGGGCAGCCAAACCTACCATTGCTATTTTTAATTTCAGGCCAATAAACATTCAAGCCATTGGATATGATGGAGAGATTTTATACTCGTTGATAACAAGTCTTACCGAGGAAAGTAGTGTTGAAATATTACCGCGACGGGAGATGGAACAGACCCTTTTAAATGCAGGACTTGTCCAGAGCGATAATTTAGAAACAGCTATAAAAGCTGGAAAGGTTTTAAATGTTAATTACATTGTTGTGGGACAGGTGGAAAAGGAAGGTTTGAAGATAAAGACAAAAATTCACTTAATTAATGTATCTCAAGGTTGTATTCAGAAGACATGGAGCCCTGTTTTTAATGGAAGAGATGATATTTTGAATAAAATACCTGAATTTGCAAAAAAAATAGTTCAGACAATTAATTTAGCTGTGCCTATAGAAATCAAGAAGGAGCAGAGAAAAACATATATATCCCACCTAAAGGCAGAAGTAGATAAAGATAAACGTAGTATTTTATTAACATGGGATTTTGATCCATCTGATCCTATAACTAGGTTTAATGTGTATAGGTCGGAAAACAGGGATGGTCCATATCAACTAATTGGCAGTACAAATAAAAATTTGTTTGAGGATACAAAATTAAATGACGGATCCAAGTATTACTATTTAGTCAGTTCCGTCCTGTATAGTGGCGAAGAGGTGAAGCATAGACCTATAGTTGAAGTAATGAATATCAATGAAGAATTACCTTATCCACCAATAATTTTAGAAACACAGGGACTTATTAAAAGAGTAAAGTTAAAGTTTGCGCCTTCTCTTTTAAATGAAAAAAAAGGCTATAAAATAGATAAATATATTTTATATAAACAAGAGGATGGATTTAAACGGGAAGTTATTAAGGAAATAAATTCCAAAGACATAAATACACAATTAGATTTTTCCTATTTTGTGGAAGTAGATAATTTAGAAGATGGGAAGAATTATAAGTTTTGTTTAACTAGTGTAACAGACCAAGGCGAGGAAAGTCCTTGTTCTGATTTTGTCTCCATAAGAACTATTTCCCCACCAACCCTTTATATAATTAAAGACAACCTGCTTAGGGAAATAGATTTAGGTTGGTATAAAATTGAGAAGATAAAGGGTTATAAGTTGTATAGGAGATTACCTGGAGAGGATTGGGAAAAGATTGTCAATATTTATGATGAAGATAAAACACAATATTTAGACAAAAAGGATTTAAAAGACGGTTTGACTTATGAATATTATTTGACTGCATATGATTCAGAAGAAGAAACTGGACATTCAAATGTTGTGAGAGCAAAGACTAAGGATCTGCCTCCACCACCTTCAAATATAAGGGCCCAGAGCGGAATGGTAAAATCAGTGTTAATTACCTGGACCCCAGTAAATGACGAAGATATTGGTGGATATATTATTTATAGGGGACTGGATGTAAAAGATATGTATGAAATAGCTAAGGTAAAAGGTTTTACCCGTTCTTCTTATTTGGATAAGGGCAGTTTAACTGAACCGTTGGAAGATGGTCATACCTATTATTATGCCATTTCCAGTTTTAATCTATTCAATGCAGAGGGTGAGATTTCTGAAGCTGTTAAAGCTACTACTAAGTCTAGACCTAAACCTGTGAAGGACTTTGAAGGGGGAATAGAGGATAATAAGATTGTATTGAGGTGGTCTAAAAATAAGGAGCCTGACATTCGTGCATACATTTTATATCGTTCTTCTAATAAACGGTCATGGTCAGAACTTATTCAATTACCATCTAATCAAATCCAGTATGAAGATTATGATATAAAACCAGATGTTGTATATAGTTATAAAATTATAGCCGTGGATAAAGATAATTTACAGAGTGATCCACGAATGGTTCTCGACATATCATTTTCA
>NZ_BAAIEW010000045.1:0-9122 GCF_054654515.1 Desulfothermus okinawensis JCM 13304
TGCAAATGCGCCATGCCATATTCATACAAGAAGGGTCTTACAATGCCAAGAACAGTGTTCTAGTTTTTTTAATATTAGATAAAAACCAATGATTACCCTAATTGTATAGTAGGGTCTTATATATATTGTGCCTAACTTGTTAATTTTATTAATGAAATTATAAAAAAATATTCAAAAAAGTAAAAGTCCTGTCAAAGTCGGGAAAAATTACCTAACACTGGTGTTGGGATTAAACTTGAGAGATTTCTATCCCCTATATTTGTAAAGGATGAAAATTACGGGACCAGGACATCTATCCTTTTAATACTAGACCAAAATAATCTTGTTAGATTTATTGAGCGAACTTATGTAAGGGGATCTAATGAGGTAAATGGAGATCAGGAATTTTCTTTTTTATATTGGTTGATCACAACATCCCCTCCCTTTTCAAATCAAAGAAAATAGAACTTGCAGCATATGCAACAATCTTATTAGGCGTATAAAGGAGTTCTCTATTTTCTATTTTCTTTATTTTGTCTGATAAATTATACACCATATCATTAAAAGATATTGTATTATTGTGCCCCGCTAAAAAGTTATTGATCTGAGATGGATTTTTGAGTTTGATTAAGTATATATCATATCTATATTCATATAAGTTGTCTGGATCAGGATATATCAAAAAAGTCAATAGGTAATTTGAACTGATTATATAGTTAATATCTTGTTCTGATAACTTTAACTTGTATCTCCATCTACTTCTATATATCCATTGTCTATAGTTTGGATTACCACTATAAGGATCAACTAAAATCCTATTGGTGACTTTATATATCTTTTGATGCCTCTTTTCATGATATCCTACTACATTCCATCCAACCTTTTTCAAATAGTCCTCTAATCTAAAACATATGGACTTTTTAAGTTTTAGTATCTCATACCAGCTATTAAAATACTTTGGAACCATCCAAAACCACACATTTTTATCAACATAAATAGACCTATCGTTTTCTGATTGAATATCTAAAGGAGTCAGTTCCTTGTGGGTTGCACAACTGGAAATCAGGACAAAACAAATAGCTATAATTAAGAAAAGAAGATACTTTTTTCTTATCATAACAAACCCTTATAAAATACTTGACAGGATTCTAGATATCTCAGAGACCATTGTATCCTTACAGTCCTGCCATTTTAAATTTGCCTTTTTAGCTCTAGTTAGGGCCTGAAATCTATATTTCATCCACTTAGTTTCACCTTGTGTTCTATATTTGTTTTGAACTCCACCAATTTTTTCACTCCCTGTACTCTGAGACATAACTGGGCTTCCTTTTTTCTCTTTCACCTGTATATCAGTAATTATTGTTAGATATCCAAGTTTAACCCAAGAATCCACAGTTAAAGATGCGGCTCCATTTAGAATTCCACCTATTAATGCACCAGCAAGTACATCCCTTGAATTTCCCCCAAGGATTCCACCTGACATAGCACCTACCCCACCACCTACTATTGCAGCACCTGCTGTATCTGTTCCTTTCACCTGTCTTGCAGAAATATCCCTTTTGGTGACGTTCACAATCTTTGCCTCTAAAATCCAATGGGCCTTATCTGGATCCTGTGTGATTATAAATCCCCTTTTTTTGTATCTATTAGCAACCAGTGCAGCCACTTCATTTAACTCTGGATAGTTGCTAAAATTCTCAATCCGCAAATAAACACTTTGACCAGGTTTTGAATCAAAAAAAGGCACATTGTCTAGATTTGATATTACCTCAACCTTTGAGTTCTCCATTGCAACTTCCAATCCAGCACAACCACACAAAAAAAAGACACTAAGAACAATTAATAGTATAAATCTCTTCATATAATTTTCCCCTAACTTTTTATTATATTCACATAGTTATATTTGACTTTTTTCAATTCAAGATAATATAGGAAGTATTAATTGGCAAATTAAAAAAATATGGTTAATTTTATACTCACTTTTAATTTGTTTTGATTTTGAAGTGTTAGGAAGGATTTATTAAGTAGGTGGAAACAAAGTTTAAAAGCAATTTTTAAACATTAAAAATGCCCGGGGCCAGAATCGAACTGGCACGGGGACAAGGCCCCAAGGGATTTTAAGTCCCTTGCGTCTACCAAATTCCGCCACCCGGGCAAAAACAAAAATCCTTTTATAGAAATCTTGTTAAAAAGTCAACGTTATATTTTCTAAATCCATTTTTAGCTAAAAGCTCAAATACTATTTCCCTTAATTGTTTTTGTTTATTATAATTGACTTTTTTTCATTTTTTGACTTAAATTAATAATAATTGTATAAGAATTTATCTAAAAAAGGGAGGTATTATATGTTTAGAAAAAAAATTTTAATCCCATATAATTTTAAGCCACGGGATGAAAAATCAATCCACTACGCCATAAAAAATTTTTCTGGAGATAATTCAATTTTTATTTCTGTACTTCACCTTCACTCTCCAATCCCTAAAATCGGTGCATTTACCTTAGGCAAAAGTGAACTTATAAAAAATCTAGGGAAAAAAATTACAGATTTCAGACAAAAAGAAGAAGAATTTTTTAAATTAAAGGAGTTGTTCCTGGAAAATAATTTTTCAGAAGAGCAATTGGAATTTCTATTTACGCCTAAAAAAGAAAGCATAGCCAAAGATATATTGGAAGTGATCAAAAATAAAAACTTTTCCACTATTATTTTAAATAGGGCATCAGGAAAGAGAATATCCACATTTGGGGAAAGCGTTTCTATGAAATTAATATCCTTATTAAAAGACAAGGAAATAATTATTTTAATTTAATCAAAGGGGGAAAATATGCAAAAGCAAGGCCTAATTTCAATTGATACATTCAGGGTGATATCCCAAGCCATTGCGGAAATTCAAGATATAGAGACAATGGCATCGTATATGTGTAATTTAATAGCATCCAGTTTGGGAATTAAAGGATGCACTATATATGTGTTAAATGAAGAAAACCAGGAACTGGAATTATTGGCAAATTATGGGTTAAGCTCTGAATATCTGGTTAAAGGACCAGTTGATCCCCAAAAAAGCCTTGAGTGCATAAAGACTCTAAATCCTATAGTGATAAAAGATACACAAAATGATCCCAGGGTCCAATATCCCAAGCAAGCTGAACAAGAAGGAATAAAAAGTATTATTGGCGTTCCCATTATATTTCAAAAAAAAGCCATTGGGACCCTAAGACTCTATACTGAAGAGACATATAATATAGAAGAACAAGATTTAGAATCCCTACTTATCCTATGTGAACTAATTGGAATGGCATTAAAGTATGCCAGTTTGCAGACCACTGTAAATGTTATAAAAGAACTGGTAGAAGGGGTCTAAACCAAATATGAATCCAAGATATCTGAACCTAGATGAGAAAATATTTAATGATAAAATACAAAAAGGTTTTGAAAAATTAAATTCCTGTTCACTCTGCCCAAGAAATTGTAAAGTAAATAGAATGAAGGGAGAAACAGGTTTTTGTAAGACTGGAAGGTATGGATATGTTGCCTCTTACAATCTCCATTTTGGGGAAGAGTCTCCTTTAGTGGGAACAAATGGTTCTGGTACCATCTTTTTTGCGGGATGCAATCTTGGATGCGTTTTTTGTCAAAATTATGAGATAAGCCACAGTGTTGAAGGTTCCTTTGAGGTCTCAGAACAGGACCTTGCCAAGATCATGATTACCCTCCAAAAAAAGGGGGCACATAACATAAACCTGGTGTCCCCTTCCCATGTGGTTCCCCAGATAATAAAAGCAATAAAAATAGCAAAAGATCTGGGGTTAAAAATTCCCATTGTTTATAACACAGGATCATATGATAAGTTGGATACTTTAGAACTCCTGGATGGAGTTATAGATATTTATATGCCTGATACAAAATTTTTTGACCCCAATCATAGTCAAAAATATCTAAAGGCAAGGGATTATCCAGAAGTTGCCCAAATGGCCATTAAGACAATGCACAGCCAGGTTGGGGATCTCATATTGGATAAAAATAATATTGCAGTAAGGGGCTTAATTGTAAGGCATCTCATCATGCCTAATGGCCTTGCTGATACTGAAAAATGGCTGGAATTTATAGCAAAAGAGATCTCCCAAAACACATATTTAAATATAATGGATCAATATAGGCCATGTGGTGATGCAAATAATTTCCCTGAACTATGTAAAACCATATCATACAATGAATATGAACAGGCTATAGATATGGCAAGAAAATTTGGTTTAACCAATCTGGATAAAAGAGATATATCTAAACTATATATCCTTTTAAACCGCATGTAGATCCATTGCCTTTTTTTTTATTACCAGCTATTAACTGACCAGCGTCTATTTAATCTGCTCAATACAATTCTCAAAAAGGGGTAATTTCTTATGATAAAAACTTTTGATTATCTAAACGTAGAAAACTTGAAAAAAATACTTGAGAAGAGAAAGACCACAAACATTGAACTGGAAGAGGTGGTGAGAGAGATTTTAAGAGAGGTAAAGGAAAAGGGAGATAAATATCTGGAGGAGATGAGTAAGAGGTTTGATTGTCCAGACTTTTCTATAAAAAAGGTAAGGGTCTCAAAACAGGAGATAGAAAATTCCATTAAGGATATCCCTAAAGAAGACATTGAAATATTAAAACAGGCCATCTCAAATGTAAGAAAATTTCACAACTATCAAAGAGAAAAGTCCTGGTTAGAACCTCAAAGTGACTCTTTGATCCTGGGACAATTGGTAACTCCCATTGAAAAAGTAGGGCTCTATGTGCCAGGGGGAAAAGGTGGCTCTACCCCGTTAATCTCCACATTGATTATGAATGCAGTTCCTGCACAGATTGCAGGGGTAAAGGAGATAGTGGTGGTCACACCACCTTCAAAATCAGGAGATATTAATCCCTATATACTTGCCACAGCAAATCTACTAAACTTAACCAATATTTATAAAATTGGCAGCGCATGGGCTATAGGTGCACTCGCATATGGCACAGAGAGTATCCCCCGCGTAGATATGATTGTTGGTCCAGGGAATATATACGTGACCATTGCAAAAAAACTCTTAATTGGAGAAGTTGGCATTGACATGGTGGCAGGCCCTTCTGAAATTGTAGTGGTAGCAGATGAGTCTGGACGAGCTGATTTTATTGCTGCAGATCTCTTATCTCAGGCAGAACACGATGAAATGGCGTGCTCAATACTTATCACCAACTCAAATGAATTGGTACACGAAGTCATAAATCAGCTTGAGATCCAGGTAGATAAATTAAGTAGAAGAGAAATTGCCAGAAAGTCATTAAGTATGTGGGGCGCTATTATTACTACTCCAGATATAGATAAAGCCATTGAAATTGCCAATGATCTTGCACCTGAACATCTGGAAATTCACATAAAAGATCCCTGGAAAATAATTCCAAAGATAAAAAACGCAGGTTGTGTTTTTTTAGGCGAGTTTGCACCAGAGCCAGTTGGTGACTACTTTGCCGGTCCAAACCATGTCTTGCCCACAACCTCAACTGCAAAATTTTCTTCTGGACTTTCTGTTCAGACCTTTTATAAAAAGACCAATCTCATCTGGGCATCCAGGGATTACATAAAAAATAACAGTTTTAAAATCGCAAGGATGGCTATGTTAGAAGGGCTGGAGGCTCATGCTAAAAGTTCAGAGATAAGGGTTTTAAATAAAAATAGTTAAAGAAAGTTTTATTTATGAAATTATATCTAGATAATTGTTGTTTTAATAGGCCATTTGACGATCAATCGCAAATCAGAATTCGACTTGAAACCGAGGCAAAATTAAAAATTCAGGAAGAGATCAGGTCAGGGAGATTTCAACTTGTATGGTCATATATACTTGATTATGAAAATAATAAAAATCCTTATAAAGAAAGAAGAATACGAATAGAAAAATGGAAGCTCTATGCTGTAGAGGATATAGAAGAAAGTCCCCAACTAATTGAGACCGCAAAAAAAGTAAATGGAAAAGGATTTCAAAAGGTTGATTCACTGCATATTGCCTGTGCTATTATTGGCAGATGTGAATATTTTCTTAGTACTGACGACCACATTCTTAAAAAAGCAAATTTATTAACGCAAATAAAAATTAATGACCCGATTGGATTTATTAAGGAGATATTCTAATGATTACAGATACAGAGATTAAGTTAAAGGGAGTACAAATTCTTGCAGAACACCTTGGTGATATCGAAGCAGAACGATTTATTGCTCTTATTCAGAGAGAACCTTTTGATTATACAAAGTGGCGAGAGGGATTAGATGAAGATCTAACTTTAGAGGCCATTAGCCAAAAAGCGATGGAATTAAGGAAAAAAATAAATAAAACTTAAAACTCTGATTACTAAACATTCTTGTCTGATTAAGGTAAAATAATCTTTTTATTTTTTATATAGATAATCCGCTGACAATATATGGGAGAGTTTTTATGCAAATTGTAACAAAGACTAATATTACAGAATACCCTCTAATTAGCAGGGGTAAGGTTAGGGACATATATGAAATTGACAAAGAGAAACTACTTATTGTCACAACTGACAGGATGTCTGCCTTTGATGTTATCCTGCCTGATCCAATACCTTATAAAGGGGTTATATTAAATCTTATAACAATTTTCTGGATGGAAAAATTTAAAGATCTGGTCCCAAATCACTTGATTGAGACTGAACTGAAAAATTTTCCCTCTACCTTACAAAAATATTCAGATGAACTGGAAAAAAGGTCTGTTATAGTAAAAAAAGCAAATCCCCTGGAAATAGAATGTATTGTAAGGGGTTACATAACAGGATCTGGCTGGAAAGATTATCAAAAAACAGGTTCTGTTTGTGGGCACAAACTGCCCAACGGTCTTGTTGAATCAGAAAAGCTCCCACAGCCTATTTTTACTCCATCTACCAAGGCAGAGGTTGGTGAACACGATATTAACATAACAGTCTCACAGGCTGCTGAAAAAATAGGAAAAGAAATATTTGAAAAGGTTCAGGAGATATCAATAAATATTTATAAAAACGCCAGTGAATACGCATGGGACAGGGGAATTATAATAGCTGATACCAAGTTTGAATTTGGAATGATAAATAACGAGTTGGTTTTAATTGATGAGGTCCTAACCCCTGATTCTTCAAGGTTCTGGCCAAAGGATGAGTATGAGAAAGGGAGGTCCCAAAAGAGCTTTGATAAACAGTATTTAAGGGATTGGCTCTCTAAAAATTGGGACAAAAAATCCCCACCTCCACGTTTGCCAGAAGAAATTATTGAAAACACTAAAAATAGATATCTGGAGGCCCTACTTAGGCTAACAGGTAATAAATTAAATATTGGAGGTTAGATGAACACATTGTATTCATTGATATTATTAATTGTCATATGGGTAATTATAGGGCTTGTTTTTCAAAAATTGGGAATTGGCGGCTGAGGAGTTAAGAATAGCTGTAGTATACAGCAAAAGAAAGGTAGAAACCGAAAAGGAAATTGAGGGTGTTTGGCCTACCAGCATATTGAATATAGTTATGGGGAAAAAACAGGTTGATGTTGCTATATTTATTCCTTCATTTGGAAATGGTGGTGCAGATAGAATGAGTTTGCACCTATGCAGAGGACTGTCTCAACTAAATTATAATGTGGATTTAATTGTTCAAAATGATGTAAGACAAATAAAAAAAAATCATCTCAACAATACAAGAATAATATATGTAAGTACACTGAAGAAAAGAAGAATCAAAGAACTTGTAAATTATATAAATACCAATTTACCTAAGGTGATCTTATCCACAAAAGGAGGAGATAGTGAGGCCATTAGTGCCAGGAAATTAGCTAAGGGTAAGACAAAAGTCGTGTTGAGACATGGAACTACATTTTCTAAAAGAGATAGTTTTAGACCTTTTTTTAAAAGGTTTATTTCCGAAATTAAGTTAAGGCGTATATTTTCTAGGGCAGATTTAATCATAGCCAATTCTCAAGGCGTGGCAAATGATATAATAAAGATTGCCAACATATCAGAAGAAAAAGTAAAGGTCATTCCAAATCCCACCATAGATCCTGAAATTTTTAGACTCGCTCAAGAAAAAGTAAATCATGAATGGTTCTTAAATAAAATGGAACCTATTATACTTGGCGCAGGAGGCTTTAGAAAATCAAAGGATTTCCCAACGCTGATTAAGGCATTTTATTTATTGCAAAGAGATATTCCTGCCAAACTGGTCATCTTAGGAGAGGGCAGACAGAGAAAAAAAATGGAAAAATTAATTAGCGATCTAAATATAGGTAACAGGGTTTGGCTTCCTGGTCATCAGGAAAATCCTTACAAATTTATGGCAAAAGCTGACTTATTTGTTTTAAGCTCACTCTGGGAAGGATGCCCAAATGTTTTAATTGAGGCCATGGCCCTTGGAATCCCTGTGGTTTCCACTGATTGCCCCAGTGGTCCAAGGGAAATATTAAACAGTGGAGAATATGGGATGTTAGTTCCTCCTGGAGATCCTGAGGAATTAAAAAAGGCAATCAAATTGACCCTTGAAAATCCTATTTCAGGAGATATCTTAAGCAAAGCCGTGGGAAGATACAACATTGAAAATAGTTGTAAGGAATACGCTAAAGCACTTGGACTTTGTGAGTAGCTATTGACAATATTTTTCTGCTCTTTTAAATGGCTATTTTAGGTGAATTATGAAAAATAAAAAGATTGTTTATATAAGTACATCAAAATTACATAGAAACAGAGCCAATCTCATACAGACTTTGAAAACTGCAGATGCTATTCATTCAATTTATAATGATTTTGAAATTTACATGTCTCCGTATAAATCTAAGCTGCCGTATATAAATAGATTAAAAGAGCTTGGAATTTCAGATGAAATAGTTATACAATTTTCTCAATTTCTTCATTCCAGATGGAAAATTTTTAACTATATTCCTTTTATATTTTTAAATAGGAAAAAACTTCATTCATCCTATATATATGTAAGATCTCCTCGGTTAAGCTTGGCTCTTATGAAATTTAAGATTTACCATATGTTAGAATTGCATGATATAGTTGAAGAAGAATTTTGGCAATATATCATTAACGGGCTAAAATCTGGTATAATTTTAAAAATTGTAACTGTTAGCAAAATATTACATGAT
>NZ_BAAIEW010000046.1:0-7037 GCF_054654515.1 Desulfothermus okinawensis JCM 13304
GGGAGTTGAAAGTTGTGCCAGGGAAAATTTTAGAAAGGCCCAGGAAGCCCTGGGGATTCAATGTGAGAACAGAGAAGACATGGCCGCCTGTTTTTCAGAACTCATAGACAGAGCAACTAAAAAATATAACCAAAAAGTAGTAATATTAATAGACGAATATGACAAGCCAATACTTGATGTAATAGAGGACAGGGATCAGGCAAAGGAAAATAGGGAGTATTTAAGGGGGCTTTATTCAATAATAAAGGACAATGATGCGTATGTTAGATTTGCATTTTTAACAGGAGTTAGCAAATTCTCTAAAGCATCAATATTCAGTGGCCTGAATATGTTAGAAGATATATCCCTAAGCCCCAGGTTTGGTAATATTTGTGGATATACTCAAAAAGACATAGAGACCACTTTTTTGCCTTATTTAGAAGGTGTTGATTTAAATAGGGTAACAGATTGGTATAATGGGTATTATTTTTTAAAAGAGAGGCTATATAATCCATTTGATATACTTCAATTTATTAAAAATGATTGTATATTTGACAATTACTGGTTTGAGACAGGGACGCCCACTTTTTTGATAAAATTGATAAAACAGAATAGATATTTTTTACCACGATTATCAGATATGGTTGTAGATAAAAAGATATTAAGTAGTTTTGATGTGGAAAACATAGACTTGGAAGTTATCTTATATCAGAGTGGGTATCTGACTATAGATAGCATTAGGCAGAAGAGGAGAGGAGATATAGAATATAGGCTCAGGCTTCCCAATGAAGAGGTAAAGATTTCATTAAATGACTATATTATAGATTATTTGTTTGAACAAAGACAGATTCGTATAAAGGCCCAAAATGACCTTTACGATGCATTAATGGATGAAGAAATAGATAAACTACAAAAGACTTTAGTATCCCTCTTTGCCTCAATTCCCTATAATTATTTTACAAAGAACAAAATAGATGAATATGAAGGATTTTATGCATCAGTGGTATATGTATATCTTCAGTCCCTTGGATTTGAGATAATAGGAGAGGATGTAACCAATCATGGCAGGATAGATTTAACAGTGCTACTAGATGATAAGATTTACATAATAGAGTTTAAGGTAGATGGTAAAAAAGGAGAAGCACTAAGTCAGATAAAACAAAAAAGATATCATGAGAAATATTTAGATAGATCAGATAAGATATATTTAATAGGCATAGAATTTAGCTCAAAAGATAGGAATGTGCTTAATTTTGAGTGGGAGAAGATCAATTGATAATTGTTTTTTGATTGATAATTGAAAATAGAGAATTGAGAATTTAAGAAGGATGATGTATTAGGTTGGGGAAGCTGCTTAAGAAGCAGGGCAGGTACTTGCTAGATATTTTTAAGAGAAACTGGATTTTTGGGGAGAATTCAATATGTGTGAGGGTTTTCAGTCATCTGAAAAGATAATAAAAAAACTTGATTTTCAATTTTCCATTATCAATTTTAATTTATTAATTATTGGTTTTGCACTTATTATAATTCCACTTAGTTTCTCCCAGGCCATTGCCTTTTCCCTGTTTTACAGCTCCCCATTAAATGGTGAATTAAAGAAAAGAAGTAAGTCCATATGCAATATAAAGTTATTGTCAAATAAAAAAGTAGCTGTTTTGAAGTTTTCGTCTATGTCAAATAATCCGTCTCTTATGGGCTCATATATAGCTGAGAAGATGCAGACATATATAACTGAATTTAGTAAGAACAAATTTACCTTAATAGACAGACTGGACATTGCAAAGTTAATTGATGAGATAGAGGTCCATGGAAAGGATGATTTTGATATAGATAAATGGGCAAAAAAACTTTCAGCAGATTATATTGTTACTGGAGATTACAATGTGTTTCCAAAATCAAAAAAAATAGATTTGCAAATAAGGGTGATATCTCCTGAAAAAGGGGTTTTGTTGTATTCAGATCACATAAATTGCAATTTAACAGATGAGGAGTTAAGAATATACAATACCCCTCCACCAACAAAGGCCTTTGCCCCAATTGAAGACATAAAAAATAGTGAAACAAAAAAAGGTAAATATTTAAAACTGTATAAAGAGGAGCATGGGAAAAAGTTCCCATTAAATGGAGATGCTCCAACACTCTCAGTTGGAGACACCATAGGCTTTTCCATATCCCCGCCAATGGATTCAAAAATATATGTCTTTAACTATGATCCACAGGGTGGAGAGTTGATATTTTTATATCCCCTGTCTGTGCTGCACCCAATGGTGTTTCAAAAACATAGAGTATATTTTTTCCCTGATGTAATAGACAAAAATGCCCTGTCCTATCCTGTAAAGCCGCCTCTTGGCAGGATGTGTTTAAAGGTAATTGGAATAAAAAAGGATGTCCCAATTGACTTAACAGATGGGATAGAGGCAAAATATGGATACTTTATAATGAAAAGTGATGATATAAAAAGGTTGATAACAAAATTAAGCATATTACCAAAATCTTCCTGGTGGGAAGATGGGTTTGATTTTTGGATAATTAAGTAAAGATGGAGGGCATTATGAATAAAAGTCTAAAACTTATATTGGCAGGGTTATTTTTGTTTTCAGTTGTTTCTTCTAATGTGTTTGCTTCACAATGCACGATAGCAAAGGAGTTAGCCAAGGCCAGCTTCAAGGTCTTTAAAACAAATAAGAAAAAGGGGCTTGCAGGTCTAATTCAGGCCCATAAGATGTGTCCAGAAAACCCCAAAATTTATTTCAACCTGGGTGTTGCTTATTATCTCTATGGCCGCCCTGATTTAGCTTATAAGATATGGGCAAAGTTAGGGCAAAAGAAAAAAGATCTAAAACTTTACAAAAACCTTGCCCACCTTGCCCTTAAACTAAAAAGACTAAATGAAGCAAACAGGTGGGCAGATAAAGCCCTGGAGGCCCACAAGGATAAGGAGCTGGTGAAATTAAAGATTCTACTTTTATTCAGGAAAGGGAAATATCAGGATGCCCTTGATTTTGCCATAAAGCACAATGCTGGTTCTAAAATAACTGAAAAGGCTGCAGAATATTTGACTGAAGTATTGTGGAACAAATTTAGGATGGGGGAAAAAGAAGGTGCAATGAAGAGACTTATTGAGCTAACACACAAATATCCTTCTGTGTCTTATTTTGCCAATGCAAAGGATAGGATGGTACTGGCAATGCTTGATGATTCCCAGATACCTCTGCCAAAGCCACTGCCAGATAGAGAATTTCAAGCACAACTAGCCTATTCATCTCCCATAGCTACATCAGATGAATCTTTGAATATACTCTCTCTTAAGCCCACATTAAGACCACAAAATAAGGCATATGCATTGATAATTGGTATAAGGAAGTATAAACACATAAAAGGTCCAAGATTCGCAGATAATGATGCAAAAAATGTATATGAAGTACTGGTCAAAAGGTGTGGATTTAAGGATGATAGGTCCCATATTCATGTATTATTAAATGAAGATGCTACTGTTGGAAATATCTATAATGAAATAAACTGGCTCGTTAGAAGAGGAAAATTACACCCAGATGCAAAGATATTTTTCTATTTTTCAGGGCATGGCTCTCCAGTTGTTGAAGGAGAAAAAATAAAAGATGGTCTTTTAGTCCCCTATGATGTAACCTTGGATGGATTAAATGACAGAACTGCAGTTCCCCTATCCTATCTTCAAGAACAACTCTCTTCACTTAAGAATAAAGAAGTTGTAGCAATGCTGGATGCATGTTTTTCAGGCACAGGAAAATCTATAAGCCCAATGAAATTAATCACTCCAAAGGTGAATGTATCCCTTCTTTCTTCAAACAAACTTTTTATATCTGCAGCAGCGGCAAATAGACCAGCAAGGGAATATGCACCAGGAAGAGATGGAGCATTTACTTACTTTTTCTTAAAGGCACTAATTGGAGAAGGAGATAAAAATAAAGACGGATGGGTAGATACCTTGGAGGCATACCAATTTGCAAAACAAAAATTAAAAGCCCTGGACTTTGACCAGAGGCCAGAAATAACTCGACCTGTTAGATTGAAGCTGGCAAAGGTGGAATAAATTGAGAATGGGGGACTTAAGATTTAAGGGGGATGCTGGATGGGAAAGAAGGAAATAGAGATTGATGTAAATCGTCCCCATGACACATTTTTCAAGAAATTAATGGGGGATGTTAAAAATGTTCGTGATTTTATAGAGGGATTTTTTCCAGAGGAGCTTGTGTGTTACATTGATATGGATAGTTTGGAGATTATAAATACAGAAAAGAGTGATGAGAAATATAAGAGATATTATCTTGATATGGGTGTGAGGTGTAAGATAGAGGGGATTGATTCAGAGCTATATTTTGTATTTGAGCACAAATCATATCCAGACAGGCGTGTTCTTATTCAGATACTGAGCTATTTTTCAGTTATGTGGAAGAGGGATTTTGAGAGGGGTAAGGATTTAAGACCCATAATACCAGTGATATTTTATCATGGGAAAAGGCCTTATAATCTTCCACAGAGTTTTGCAGACTACTTTAATGTGCCAGTAGATATAAAGAAATACATGGTAGATTTTGAGGTGGTTTTATTTGACACCACCAGATATGGGGATGATATTATAATAAATAAGAGCAAAAATCTCTATTTGTGCGCATCTCTTTTATCAATGAAACATGTGTTTGATGAATTTAAAAAGATAAGGTCCTTATTAATATCAGTTTTAAGGCAAGTATCAGAGGAAGAATTGATATTGGTGATAGAATATCTGGTGGCAAGCAAGGATATAAGGGAAGAAGAGGTAAAGAATATATTTGAAGAGCTAGGAGGTAAGAAGATGTCATCACTTGCAAAGAGATGGATAGAACAGGGGATCCAGCAGGGAGTTCAGCAGGGCATACAGCAGGGGATCCAGCAGGGCATGGTAAGGGAAGCCAGGGAGATGGTTTTAGAGGCCCTGGAGATAAGGTTTAATATTGTGCCTGAGTCCCTTAAGAAAAAGATAGGAAACATACATAACAGAGACAAACTAAAGGCCCTGCTAAAGGTTATTATGAGGGCAACGGATATTAAAGAGGTGGAAAAAGAAATTGGTTTTGAGTTATGAGTTATGGGTTATGACTTTTGAGTTACAAGTTAAAAGACGTGATTAAACATCAAATAGACAAACATTTCACTAATCACTAATTACTAATTTTAGAGGATTGACGACTTTGACGTAGTCTTTGGGAAGCAGGGTAACCAGAAAAGATAGGGGGGTTAAATCAATGAGGAGTTGTGTTGTAATCCTGCTAATAGTCTTTTTGTGTTTTCCAGGGATTTGTTTTGCAAAGAAAAAGAGTAAAAAAATAGATGATTTTTTATCTATTGATCCAGACAAATATATAGATGCCACTTTTTTACCCATAGATGATGAGCCTTTTGAGGTTGCCTCTGGTAAGACCTTTAAGGACCCGTATCTTGGCATGGAGTTTGTGTGGGTTAAAGGTGGTTGTTATGAGATGGGAGATACCTTTGGTGATGGCTATAGTGATGAAAAACCAGTTCATACGGTGTGTGTGGATGGGTTGGTTTTATATGGGGAAGTATGAGGTGACCTTTGATCAGTATGACAGATTTTGTGAGGAGACAGGTAGAGAGAAACCAGATGATGAAGGCAGGGGCAGGGGCAGAAGACCGGTCATAAATGTTTCCTGGAATGATGCTAAGGCATTTTCAAAGTGGCTTTCTAAGAAGACAGGATATAAATTTCGCCTTCCCACAGAGGCGGAGTGGGAGTATGCGTGCAGGAGCAGGGGAAAAAAGGTGAAGTATGCCACAAAAACTGGTGATATATCCCATGATCTGGCCAATTATGATGGCACAGGAGGAAGGGATAGGTGGAGATATACATCTCCAGTGGGCTCCTTTGCACCCAATTCTCTGGGATTATATGACATGAGCGGCAATGTATGGGAGTGGTGTGAGGACTGGTATTCTGAGGATGCTTATAAGCATCATTCACGCAATAATCCTATATATACAAGTGTCGGCAGGGGCCGTGTGATGCGGGGCGGTAGCTGGTACTACTTACCCAGGTACTTGCGGTGCTCTAATCGCGGCAGCTCCTCGCCTGTCAGTAGGTACGACGATGTTGGCTTCCGCCTTGTCCTTCAGAAGAATTAGTGAAAGGGCGAAGGTAGAAGGGCGAAGGGAGAAGAGTCCCTTCATCCTTCATCCTTGGACCATAGACACATCAAAGCTTGAGACTTGGGAGCTAATGGAATAAATAGATAAAATTTTAAGTACCTGGAGCAAACATTATGAAAAAACTACCAATAGGCATATCAAGTTTCAGGGAGATAATAGAAGGGGACTATGTTTACATAGACAAGACAAAAGAGGCATATGAGTTAATAGAAAACTATAAATATGTGTTTTTATCCAGGCCTAGAAGATTTGGAAAGTCCTTATTTCTTGACACACTAAAAGAGATATTTGAGGGAAATAAAGAGCTTTTTAAGGGACTCTATATCTATGACAAGTGGGATTTTGATAAAAAATATCCAGTAATTAAAATTAGTTGGGCAGGGAATTTTCAGGATCTTAAGAATCTAGAAGCAATAGCCAGAGAGATCTTTTATGACAATCAGATGAGGCTTGGTATTAGATGTAGAGAGCAGGAATATATGCCAGCATGTTTTGCCCAGCTAATAAAAGAATCCTTTCGCAAATATAACCAGAAAGTAGTAATATTAATAGATGAATATGACAAGCCAATACTTGATGTAATAGAGAACAGGGATCAGGCAAAGGAAAACAGAGAGTATTTAAGGGGGCTTTATTCAATAATAAAGGACAATGATGCATATGTTAGATTTGCATTTTTAACAGGAGTTAGCAAGTTTTCCAAGGCATCAATATTCAGTGGTCTGAATATGTTAGAAGATATATCCCTAAGCCCCAGGTTTGGTAATATTTGTGGATATACTCAAAAAGACATAGAAAGCACTTTTTTGCCTTATTTACAAGGTGTTGATTTAAAAAAGATAAGGGATTGGTATAATGGGTATTATTTTTTAAAA
>NZ_BAAIEW010000047.1:0-5774 GCF_054654515.1 Desulfothermus okinawensis JCM 13304
AAGTCTCTTGCAACTGGAACAACTTTTGGTGAAATTTCAGGCTCAACATTAAAATCACTTGAATTTCAAATTCCACCTCTTCCTGAGCAAAAAGCCATAGCCTCTGTGCTTTCTTCTCTTGATGATAAAATAGACCTTCTGCACCGCCAAAATCAAACCCTTGAACAAATGGCACAAGCACTTTATGGAAATTGGATTTCAGCTTTTGATTTTAATTCTACTCTAAAAGACATTATTAAGATTCAAAATGGTTACGCATTTAAAAGTAAAGATTTTAAAAGTAACGGAGTCCACAGAGTTATAAAAATTAAAAATATCTCTAGTAATATTGTAGATATTAATTCAACAGATTTCGTATCTGATGACATTATTTCGAAAACTGATAAAAGATTTAAAATTAATTCCGGAGATGTTTTAATCGCTATGACAGGAGCGGAAATAGGAAAAATGGGGATAGTGCCTCAAACAAATGAGTCGTTATGGCTAAATCAACGGGTGGGCCTATTAAAAGAAAAACTTCTAGGTTCAAGATTTCTTGCTTATTTACATCTAAAATCAGATTATGGACTCGATTATATTGAAAATACTGCTACTGGAAGCGCTCAACCTAATATTAGTGGTACTGGAATAGAAAATTGTGAATTTCCAAAACTAAGCAAGAAACAATTAGAGTTATATTCCAAACAGCTTAATTTAATATTTAATAAAATCATCTTTAATCTTGGACAAATCCGCATACTTGAAAAATTAAGAGATACACTATTGCCAAAACTAACGAGTGGAGAAGTGAGGATAAGAATATGAGTATATTCAACTCGGAAGATGTTATTACACAACATATTTCAAAAGCAGATTTACGAGCCTATTTTGTTGGATATGATTTCGGGAAAATCATGCTCGATAGTTTGATTGATGTATTAATGGATGCTCTTGTTGATTTTGCTTTTGGATATCATAAGGGTATTTTAAAAGATTCATACAATAGGAGAATATTAAAAGAAGCCGCAAAATCTATATACAAAATTGATGTTTTTAAGAATGCTAAAGAAACATATATAGATAATAACTCAGAATATGATGATGAAATAAAAGAAAAATATTTAAAAAGAGGAGAGTTCGGTGAATTAATCTTGCATTTAATTCTAAGAGATTTTATTAATACAATACCTTTAATATCTAAAATTTATTTCAAAGATTCTGATGGTATGACAGTTCACGGCTTTGATGCAGTTCATATTGGTCCCGATTTAAACAACAACGATGCAAATTCTATATTCTTTGGAGAATCTAAATTATATAATAGTGGAAAAAAAGGAGTATTGGAATTACTAAAAGATGTAGAAGTACATTTTAAACGAAACTTTCTTGAAAGAGAGTTTGTGTTGATTGGAAAAAAGAAAAATGCTTTTATAACATTAGATGAATTTAAAAAAGATTCAAATCATAAAGATGAGTATGAAAAATTTTTTAATGAAAAAGATGAGTGGTTTAATAAACTTGATGATGTAGCAAATAATAATAAAAAATTAGAAGAATTATTCAAGTCTGTTACTATCCCTTTATTATGTACTTATAAGTCGGATATTTTTTATCGACATAAAAAAGAAACTGAAAATTTTATAAAGGAATATGAAGAAGAGGTACAAAATTTAAAGCATCTGTTTGATGAAAAATTAGAAGAGATGAAAAACAGATATAAAAATTCTGGTGAACCTATTCAGTCAGATTTAAACATAATAGTTATGCTTTTTCCTGTTCCTGATAAAAATGAGTTAGTTAGAAAATTACATACAAAATTATATCACATACAGGAGATATAAATGAATATAAATGAAATAATCGAAAGAATAGAAAATAGTGAACAGATATCTGATGATGATAGTTTTAAATATGCCCAGATTTGTGCAAATGAATTGAGGCATAATGAAAATAATGGACATAAATTGCTAATATATATTTTAGATAATTTTCGAAAAATTCCCGAAAAAACTAAAACTATATGGTTTGATTTAATTGAAATGGCAGGATTTTATCCATATTTAAAAAAAGAAAATGGTAATCCCTCAACAATAGAAGGAAAAATAAGACAAGAATTTCATTTGTCAGAGAATTTAGAAGATATTTATTTCCATGAAGAGCAAAAAATACTTCAATACATATTGGAAAGTGATAAAAATCTAATAGTAAGTGCTCCTACGAGTTTTGGTAAGAGTCTATTGATTGAAGATATTGTTGCAAGCAGAAAATATAAAAACATTGTGATTATACAACCAACTTTGGCTTTATTGGATGAGACAAGAAAAAAACTTAAAAAATACAGAAAAGATTATAAAATTATTGTCAAAACAACACAAGAACCTGATCCTAATAAAGGAAATTTGTTCTTACTAACTGCAGAACGTGTTATAGAATATCCAAATCTACCCAGAATAGATTTTTTAATTTTAGATGAATTTTATAAATTAAGCCAGAAGAGGGATGATGAGAGAGCTTATATTTTAAATAATGCCTTTTACAAATTAATGAAAGAATATCAACCGAAATTTTACTTGTTAGGACCAAATATTGATGGAATTTCTAAAGGATTTGCTCAAAAATATAATGCAATATTTTATAAAACTGATTGTTCTCTGGTTGAAAATAAAATTATAGATGTATATTCACAACATAAAAATATGTTTGATCATCCGCAAAGAAATAAAAAATATATAGAAAATGTATTATTTGAATTACTGTATGAATTAGGAATCCAAAAGCAAGAACAAACTATAATCTATTGTTCGTCACCAAAAAAAGCCAGAGATCTTGCATGGCGTTTTAGTGATTTTTTAAAAAACATTAAAAAACTTGATGTTATAAAGGATGAAAACGAAATACCACTTATTGAGTGGATAGAAAAAAATGTATCGCCAGAATGGAATTTGATTAATTTATTAAGTTATGGTATTGGTATCAATGATGGAGCTCTCATAAAACATATAAATTCTTCTATTGTCGATTATTTTAATGAAAATAAGTTAAAATATTTATTTTGTACTACTACTTTGATTGAAGGTGTAAACACTACTACTAAAAATATTGTTTTTTTTGATAAAACTAAAGGAAATAGGAAACCAATAGATTTTTTTGATTATTCAAATATAAAAGGTAGAGCAGGACGTTTTATGGTTCATTATATTGGTAATATATATAATTTTAATCCACCTCCAGAAAAAAAAGAGAAATTAATAATTGACATTCCATTTTATCAACAAAATCCAATAGAGGATGAAGTTTTAATTTTCATTGAAGAAGAAGATCTTTTAGATAGTACTAAACAAACAGAGCAATTTAAGAAAATAGAGGAGTTATCTAAGAAAGAGAGAGAATTATTTAAAAGAAATGGTGTATCTATATGGGGACAGAAAAAAATTTTAGAACAAATAAATAGAGATGTTGAAGAAAAGGAAGAACTTATAATTTGGACCAAACCTAAATATAACCAACTAAATTATGTATTAAGTTTAGCATGGGATAATTTATTGAAAAAAGGCGAAACAACATGGCCTATGACAAAAAAACGTTTAGTAAAAACAACTTTTGATTACTCAACTAAGAAAAATATCAATTACTTAATAAAACCTACTTATGAATATTTTATACATTTAAAAAAGAAAAAAGAGCGCTTTTCTAAATACAGCTACTATGAAATTTATAATGAAGCAATAAGAGAAGTTTTTAATATGTTGAGACATTGGTTTCAATTTAAGGTACCCAAATGGTTGAATATAATAAATAATATTCAGAGATATGTATGTTTAAAAAGGGGTAAAAGTCCTGGTGACTATACTTATTATGCTAGTTTATTAGAAAATGATTTTGTAGATGAAAAATTATCTATTTTACTTGAATATGGTGTACCAAAATCTGCAATTGACAAGATATCTAAAAGAATAAATTTAAATAATATCGATCAAGAGTATGAATTAATAACAAAGATTAAAGATTTGATTGATGACAATAAAACATTATTTTTGAAATATGAAATTGAGAGAATTGAGAGAAGTTTATGAACATTACTGAATCCCAGATCGAACAATTCACCATAGACCTCTTAAAATCTCAGGGATACGATTATCTATTTGGTGGAGATATTGCCCCAGATGGAAAAAATCCATTAAGAGAATCTTTTGAAGATGTAATTTTATTTGATAGATTAAAAAGTGCCATAGAAAATATAAATCCCAATTTACCCCAAAATGCAATAGATGATGCCATAAAACAACTAACCCAAATCCACACACCAGATTTAATAGCCAATAATGAAATATTCCACAGAATGCTAACAGAAGGAGTAAAGGTTACATACCAAAAAGATGGGGTTGAGAGAGGCGATATTGTATGGCTTATTGATTTTAAGAACTCTGAAAATAACGATTTTTTGGTTGTTAACCAGTTTACAGTTATAGAAAATAATAAGAACAAAAGGCCAGATGTTGTAATATTCATTAACGGATTACCTATAGTGGTAATGGAATTAAAAAACCCTGCCCATGAAGATGCCACTATAAAATCAGCATATAACCAAATTCAAACATACAAGCAAACAATACCCTCACTTTTTACATACAATGAAATTTTAATCATTTCAGATGGGCTTGAAGCAAGAATGGGGAGTTTATCTGCAGGATACGACAGGTTTATGTATTGGAAAACTGCAGATGGGAAAAAAGAGGCTTCAAACCTTGTAAGCCAGCTTGAAACACTAATAAAAGGACTTTTAAATAAAAGGACTCTTATTGATTATATTAGATTTTTCATACTTTTTGAAAAAAGCAAAAAAGAAGATGAAAATGGGCAAACAATCGTACAAACAACAAAGAAAATAGCAGGTTATCACCAATACTACGCAGTTAATAAGGCAATAGAGTCAACTATTAGGGCAATAGGTAAAAATAGATATAAATACATTGTAAGAGAACCACCTGAAAGTTATGGACTCCCTGATGTGAAAAATCAACCTGAAGGGGATAAAAAAGCAGGGGTTGTATGGCATACTCAAGGGTCAGGAAAATCATTGTCAATGCTTTTTTATTCAGGGAAAATAATTCAAACAATCAATAACCCAACAATTGTGGTTATCACTGATAGAAATGACCTTGATGATCAACTTTTTGATACCTTTGCGTCAGCTACACAGATTTTAAGGCAGGAGCCTGTTCAGGCCACAAGCAGAGGACATCTTAAAGAGCTTTTAAAAGTAGATGCTGGCGGGGTTGTGTTTACAACTATACACAAATTCTGGCCAGAACAGGGGAATGTTTATGAAACTCTATCTAAGCGGGATAATATCATTGTAATTGTTGATGAAGCACACAGGACACAATATGGATTTAAGGCAAAAGTAGATAAAAAAAGCGGTGATATAAAATACGGATTTGCTAAATATTTAAGAGATGCCCTGCCAAATGCAACTTATATTGCCTTTACTGGAACACCAATTGAAAAAACAGATAGAAACACCCCTGCTGTTTTTGGAAACTATATTGATGTTTATGATATTGCAAATGCAGTGGAAGATGGAGCAACAGTTCCAATCTATTATGAAAGTAGGCTTGTAAAGATTAATCTAACTGAAGATGGCAAAAAACTTATAGAAGAGTATGAAGAAGAATTAGACCAAAAAGGGTTGTCTGAGGTAGAAAAAACAAAGGCAAAATGGGCTAAACTTGAAGCATTGGTTGGTTCTAAAGCAAGAATAAAAGAGATTGCAAAAGATATAGTAAACCATTTTG
>NZ_BAAIEW010000048.1:0-2500 GCF_054654515.1 Desulfothermus okinawensis JCM 13304
AAAAAATGTCCTGGCAGCTACCTACTTTCCCACGGATTAGGTTCCGCAGTATCATCGGCGGTAGAGGGCTTAACTTCCGAGTTCGGAATGGGATCGGGTGTTGCCCCTCCCCTATGGCCACCAGGACGAAATTTATATACAGGTGTGATGGGGAAGTTATTCATGCAAAGGGTTAAGACGCTCGGCCTATTAGTACCCGTTGGCTAAACACATCACTGTGCTTACACCTCGGGCCTATCTACCTGGTAGTCTCCCAGGGGCCTTTAGTCCTTACGGAGGGAGACCTTATCTTGGGGGGGGCTTCCCGCTTAGATGCCTTCAGCGGTTATCCCGGCCGATCATAGCTACCCTGCTGTGCAGCTGGCGCTACAACAGGTCCACCAGAGGATCGTCCACCCCGGTCCTCTCGTACTAGGGGCAGCTCCCCTCAAGTCTCCTACGCCCGCAGCAGATAGGGACCAAACTGTCTCACGACGTTTTAAACCCAGCTCGCGTACCACTTTAAACGGCGAACAGCCGTACCCTTGGGACCTGCTTCAGCCCCAGGATGTGATGAGCCGACATCGAGGTGCCAAACCGCGCCGTCGATGTGAACTCTTGGGCGCGATCAGCCTGTTATCCCCGGCGTACCTTTTGTCCGATGAGCGATGGCCCTCCCATGTGGAACCACCGGATCACTAAGGCCGACTTTCGTCCCTGCTCGAGGTGTCCCTCTCGCAGTCAAGCTCCCTTATGCCTTTGCACTCTAACGGCTGGTTTCCAATCAGCCTGAGGGAACCTTTGCACGCCTCCGTTACTCTTTAGGAGGCGACCGCCCCAGTCAAACTACCCACCTGACACTGTCTCCTGGAAGGTTCTACTCCTCAGGATTAGAACTATAGACTACCAAGGGTGGTATTCCAAGGACGGCTCCACCTAGGCTGGCGCCCAGGCTTCTCAGCCTCCCACCTATCCTATACATGATAGCCCACAGTTCAATGCCAGGCTGTAGTAAAGGTGCACAGGGTCTTTCCGTCTTGCTGCGGGTAACCGGTATCTTCACCGGTACTCCAATTTCACCGAGTCTCCAGCCGAGACAGTGCGGGGATCGTTACGCCATTCGTGCAGGTCGGAACTTACCCGACAAGGAATTTCGCTACCTTAGGACCGTTATAGTTACGGCCGCCGTTTACCGGGGCTTCGGTTCGGAGCTCTCACCCCTCCCCTTAACCTTCCGGCACCGGGCAGGCGTCAGTCCCTATACTTCGTCTTGCGACTTTGCAGAGACCTGTGTTTTTAGTAAACAGTCGCCCCCGCCGATTCTCTGCGGCTCCCAGGTGCTACAGTAGCTGGTACCTTCACACCCAGAAGCACCCCTTCTCCCGAAGTTACGGGGTCATTTTGCCGAGTTCCTTGGCTGGAGTTCTCTCGAGCGCCTTGGGTTGCTCACCCCGCCTACCTGTGTCGGTTTGCGGTACGGTCTCCTAATGAGTCTCGCTTAGAGGTTTTTCTCGGCAGCTTGGGCTCACCCACTTTCGCGTCTTATAGACTCGCCATCACCTCTCAGCGTTTACAGGGAGACGGATTTGCCTATCTCCCCCGCCTACAGGCTTGCACCGGGACTTCCAATCCCCGGCTGGGCTACCCTTCTGCGTCACCCCATCACTCAAACGACTCATCAGAAGGCGCAGGAATATTAACCTGCTTCCCATCGGCTACGCCTCTCGGCCTCGCCTTAGGGGCCGGCTAACCCAGGGCAGATTAACTTTACCCTGGAAACCTTGGGCTTACGGCGAGGAGGTTTCTCACCCCCTTTATCGTTACTCATGCCAGCATCTTCACTTCCCTGACGTCCACCACCCCTCACAGGTATGGCTTCTTCCATCAGAGAACGCTCCCCTACCGAGCTAGTCTAACTAGCTCCCGTGGCTTCGGTACCATGCTTCAGCCCCGTTACATTTTCGGCGCAGACCAGCTAGACCAGTGAGCTGTTACGCTTTCTTTAAAGGGTGGCTGCTTCTAAGCCAACCTCCTGGCTGTCTCAGCCAGTCCACTTCCTTTCCCACTCAGCATGGATTTGGGGACCTTAGCCGACGGTCTGGGCTGTTTCCCTCTCGACCACGGACCTTCTCACCCGTAGTCTGACTCCCAGGGTACATCTTACGGCATTCGGAGTTTGGTAGGGTTTGGTAACCTGGTGGGGCCCCTAGCCCTTCCAGTGCTCTACCTCCGCAAGACAATCCCTGAGGCTATACCTAAATATATTTCGGGGAGAACCAGCTATCCCCGGGTTTGATTGGCCTTTCACCCCTATCCACAGGTCATCCGAGCAGTTTTCATCCTACACCGGTTCGGGCCTCCACTGGGTTTTACCCCAGCTTCACCCTGCCCATGGATAGATCACCCGGCTTCGGGTCTACTCCGTGCGACTATACGCCCTCTTCAGACTCGGTTTCCCTACGGCTCCGCACCTTACAGTGCTTAACCTCGCCACACAGAGTAACTCGCTGGCTCATTATGC
>NZ_BAAIEW010000049.1:0-4538 GCF_054654515.1 Desulfothermus okinawensis JCM 13304
CCGGTGCTCGGCACAAAAACCGGTCGGTTTACCTGATTTAGCATTTAGCTCGGGACGGAGTCCAAAAAAGGCAAAAAAAGGGAGAAAAATGGACTATATAAAAAAAGTAATAAAGGACAAAAGACGTTTTCTTGGCTTTGTAGAACCGAAAACAAAATACCAGAAGCGAAAAGAAAAGACGATTTTTACCTTTTTATTTTATATGAAAAAGGTAAAAAAGATAAAAAAAATGAATCAGTTTAGATACTATCATATACAAGATTTTTTAATTGACTTACAAAAAAAAGAAAATCTTGCAGAATCAACAATTAATGAAAAAGAAAAAATACTTAAAGCATTTTTTAATAGAAACAAATTAGATTGGAATTTTAATAAATAGCAATAAGGCCGTGTGAATCACGGCCTTATTTTTTTTTCTTTTTTTTACTATTATACAAAAAATTTTTCTATTATATTATATATAAATATATACCTTATAAAACAAAGGAGTATTGATATATGAAACCAATGGGAACATTTAAAAATAACACAAAAGCAAGTATTCTATCTAAGGAAATTATGTATTTCCACAACAGAGGCTTTGCAAGTGCAAAAAAAATACAAACAGTCTTAAATTTGATCCGAAACAATACAGAAATAAAACATTTAAAAAATTTAAATAAAGATATTGTGAAAGAAATAGCAGAAGAAATAGCAGAAAAAGTTGAAGATGGTGAAATTAATGCAACGAGTGGAGCAGATTACATATCTGCATTAAACCAAATAATAGATTATACAAATCATTTTTTTAATCAAGAAATAAAGGAAATACATTATTCAGAATATTTTTGTAAATCAACAAAATATGAAGACAAATCAGTATCACAAGAAATACATCAAAATTTTCAAGAGTTTTTGTCAGAAAAATACAAAGAAACAGGCGAAGATAGATACAAAGCCCTTCAACTTGCAACAAAACTGCAACGAGAGCTTGGTTTGAGATTCAGGGAGAGCGTGGGGCTTAATAAAAAAACAATTGAAAGAAGTTTGGAAACTGGAAAGTTAAGTCTAAGCAGACAAGACTGGACAAAAAATGCCCGAGAAAGGGAGATCCAGCTAAATGAGGATCAGAAAAAACTATTAGAAGAAACAAAAAATTATTTAGAAAAATCTAACCAAGTAAATTTAGCTGGGGCTCAGGCAGAAAATTGGAAAGATTACAAATATATATCGCATTTCCGAAGTTTTGCGGATTCAGTCAGGACCGAATTTAATTCTTCAACCAACACAAATTACAGGTTTCACGGGGAAAGACATGCTTTTGCCCAATCACGCTATGCCCAACTATGGGAGCAAAAAATTGACATAAAAATAGACCCACCCATCAAATGTAAAGGAGATTTTTGGACTTATGTAAAAGATCAAGTCGACTGCTACCTAGATAAAGCGGAAAAACACATCGAAGACAAGCTCACCCTGCCAGAATTGAAAGCGATCGACAAAGAGATCCGCCAAGAAATCTCTCAAGAGTTAGGTCATAATCGCGTGAGTATCACTCACACATATTTGGGTTGTCCATGACATTAACATTAACTCTCTTTTCTCTAAGTTTCTCTAAAATTGCTCTTGCTTTCTGATTCCCTATTGTAGCCAACATTTCTAAAGATTTTGTACTTAGTTTTTCTAGATTATCTTGTTTTTCCTCTTCTGCTAATTTTATATCTTTTATATCAATAGTGTTAGCTCCAGCATAGTCTTCTTCTATCGCCTTCTTTAAAAAAGCTGGGAAATCTTTTATTTCACGTGATTCACTTTTATTAACAACATACTTTATCTGTTTTTTAATAAATTCTTTATCAGTTTCTTGTAATGCAGAATTAATAATATTTATTACTCTTAAGCTGTTTCTTAAATTTTCAGGAAGTAATGCAAGAAGCTCTTTTAAATCTTTGTTATTTTTAATTGATTCTTTTGTTATCTTATTATTATTGTTGTTTAATTTTATTTTTTGTTTAGGAGTTATAATGAATTTTATATTAACATATTTATTACCTTGCTTTATTAATTTATATTCTACAAAAAAATTTATATCTTTATTTGAATTTATTTCTTTAATTGCAGGATTTAAAACAAATTTTCTAATATTTTTAAATTTTTTATATGATTTTTTACCATTTATACCAAATATTTCTTTAAACTTTTCTATAGACATCTCAGGAACTTCCACATTTTCATAATCTTTGCATAATTCGTACATGATTATACTATATTTACTTTTTAATCCTTTAATTATCATTAAATCAATTTTTGCGTATAAACTATTTGGATTTCCTTGCAAAATATCTTTAATGGATTGTCGAATCATTTCTGGAATAGTATATGATATTAATATTTCTTTAGTAATTTTATTTATCTTATATTCTAAATTATCTACTAAATGTGATTTGCCCTCTATAATTAAATCTTTTTCAAGCAGATTGTAATGAACAGATGTTTGATATAACTTGTCTAAAACTTTTTTATAATAATTATTATTTTTATCATTTTCGCTTACATTTAAATTTTCAACTAATTTTTTTAATGTAATATCAAATTTATACTTATTAAAATTTTTTTCCAATTGTTTTTTTACATTAAATAATAGTCCGTTGTAAAACTTACGCTCCAATTTATTTAAATCCCCGCCTATCGTTATGCTTCCGCTTGGTTTTTGTAAAATTTTTACTTCCTTCATTTCACACCTCCTCAAGGACTTTGTAAAAGGGATAGGGATAGAAGTCAAGACTATCCTACCCCTAGGGTATTAAAAATCTACCCCTAGGGTATTAAAAATCTACCCCTAGGGTATTAAAAATCTACCCCTAGGGTATTAAAAATCTACCCCCTTTTGCTTTTATCCTAAATAATTTTAGAAGGTTACGCTCCCTAAAATTCTTAAAACTTTTAAAACTATAAAACGACGACCCACCCACCACATCCCCGTCGTCGTCGTTTCTTTTTTTTATTTTTTTTTATTTCTGCTATTTTTTTGTTTATATATCTTATAAATCACACTCATAGCAGCTCCTAAAGTGATTATAGTTAGCACAATACATATTTTTATTGCTAGTTCCATCTTTAATCCTCCTTTTGCCCTTTTTTAGCCTTGCCTATATAAAATATCATTTCAGACAAAAAAGACCTGAAAGAAGGCAGAATTTTGCGTCCTGTGTCCTATATAAGCTCCTCCTTCTTCCTCCTTTCTTTGGATCTAGAAATCCAAAAAAAAATTTTTTTACCTTTTTTGGATTTTTTCAAAAACAATTTTTTGGTATTAGAAAAGTTTAGTTTTATTTTTATTTTGCTAAATAAAACAAATAGTTAACACCTTTCTCTTTAAATCTTTTAAAATATATAAAAAACAAACAAACATCCCAAAAAAGAAAAAACCCATGGTCATGACTTTGACGTGGCCATGAGAAAGATGTATTATATACACATACTATATGTATTAGTAATAGATTTAACCTTCTTTTAAGTGAGATAGGAGGCATTATATGGCCATAGCTGAACGAGTCAGAACAAACTTAACTTTAGATAGAGAGCTAAAAGAACGAGCCAGAGCGATTGTCAGAAAGTACGGACTATCCTTAAGCGACGCAATAAACCTATTTCTCTATGAAATAGTGAGCAAAGGGGAACTGGAAGTAGCTCGGAAGATTCTACCTACAGAGGAGACTTGGGAGGCTATTCAGGCTTCCAGGAGAGGCGAAGGACGTTGTGTAACCCTGGAAGAGTTCAAGCAGGAGATACTTGGTCTTGAATAAGTTAATAGTACTAAAGAGCTTTGAGAAGGACCTAAAAAAACTTAATCTTAAACGAGAAAAGCTGGAAAAGCTCTTTGATGCTGTGGCCAGACTTTTATCTGAGGAACCCCTGCCAACAGAAATGCGAGATCATAAACTTGTGGGAGAGTTGGCAGATTTCAGGGAATTTCATTTGGGCGGAGATCTTTTAGTTTTATATAGAGTAACCAAGAAGGAAGTTTTTCTTGTGCGAATAGGGACACATAACCAGCTATTCAAATAAGTTCTAATTGTCTTTTTTTTACGTTTTTGATTGCCTGCCTAATATTTTTATTATCCTTTACTTTCGAAAGCTAAAATACCCCAAAAGTTTTTTATCCTACCATCTTTGGAAATCTGGATCCAAAAAATTTTTTACAAAAAAGCATTTTTTTTTAATTTTTTTTAATTTTTTAACTTCGGACTTTCTATTCTATAAATAAGTTTTTTTGGCTGGTGTGATTTAGGAAAACAAATCGGGACCCCCCGCAGTCTCTTTGGCGAGCCGAAAAGGCGAGCCAAAAAAAGAGACTGCGGGGGAAGACAAAAGCAAAAAAAGACAAAAAAAGGAGGAAAAATCATGAAAAACAATTACTTAGAAGAAAAAGCAAAAAGAGAACGACAAGAACGACAAGAACGAAAAACCAAAAAAAGGAAGAGAAGAAGGAAGGGACAGAGTCCTTTTCTGACCTAACTTCTCCCAGCCTTTTAAGAGCCCAGGGAAATTAGAGCCCG
>NZ_BAAIEW010000050.1:0-3503 GCF_054654515.1 Desulfothermus okinawensis JCM 13304
TTAAATGTTGATCCTATATAACCTACCAATTTGATTGAATCTCTTAATATACAATAATTTAAAAATATAACTGTTAATAGTGGAAACTGTTGAAATCGGGTGAAAAATAGTAATTCCTAAGAAGTCTAAAAAGTTAAGGATTTTCTTTAGTGACACGACATATTATTTTAATTCAATTTATTAAATAAATGTAACAAAGGCTCCCTAAAAAAATAGATAATAAAGCATTCCTAGCAATTAGATGGATTGTTATTGTGATTAAGATTCCTAATAACTGAAATTTTAGTAAAATAGTGTTTAATCTATCTGGGAAAAGTATGTATAGTGTTAAAATTGTAATGAGTACTACTGGAAAATCTTCTTTTAAAAATAAAAATTTATTTGCATGCTTTTTAAAAAATATAAAAGGTAAAAATCTAGTAAATAAATTTGCTATAGCTCCTATTAAAAACTCAAGCATATTTTTCCTTTATTATAATTACTAGTAAAGAGGTTAGGATAGAAAAGATTAAAATATTTGGGATTTGTATAATATAAAAGAAAAAATAGGAACATATACCAAGAAAAAGGGGAAATAATTTTTTCCTTGAAATAAGTTTTTCCACTAAAATAACAACAAAAAGAGAAACCAGAATAAAGTCTAATCCCTTTAATTCAAAGTCAAAATAATTGGCAAAAACCACACCACAGATTGTTCCTGATATCCAGTATAAATGGTTAAGTATTGATACATATAAATCATAATCTGGACCATATTTTTTATGACTAAGTATAGCAAATGTCTCATCTGTTAAAGTAAATATTTTGTAGAAGTGATTTTTGTATCTATCTAGAAATGTGAGAGAATAAAAAAATTGTCTAAAATTTAACAAAAATGATGTGATAAAAATATCTATTAGTGATAATTTATTATAAATCCCCAATAATAGAAATTGAAGTGAGCCAGAGTAGATGAAAATAGACATGGATATTAGTAAGTATGGATCAATGCCCATTTTTACGCCAAGAATTCCAAAGGAAATACTTAGAGCAAAATAACTCACAAAGATTGGAAATGTATCTTTAATAGCTTGTAATAGTTTCATCAAGGGTGGTACCTGCAAATCCCTTTTTTGTACAACGTCCTTTTATTTTTGAGATGATCTGGTTTCTTTTTTCCTTTGCGCTTAACCTTTTTTCCCCATAAACTATTCCTTTTTTTCACAGGGCTCTTCTTTTTTATCCAGGGACCCATGGATTTCAAAAAATGGATAGGCGTCATATGGATAGGTAACTATCACTTCAATCCCATCATCACTAAGATAGGACTCGCATGAAGCCTCAATATCATCTTCATTATCTTCTTGTAGAAAAAGATGGGAGTTTTTGGCCACAAATCCAGTAAGTGCTATGGCAGTTGCACTAATAATTTTTATTTCCCTTTCAGTAAATGGCAGACTTGAGCCGTCTGCATCCAGGTATAGAATCCAGGGATAAGCATTCTCATCAGCCACTGGCCAGTTATGGGTTTCTATTTCCTGGAGCATAGATTCAGGTATATACTTTTTATTGTCAAAGTTGAGAGAAAGTATCTGTGTGCCTATGTTTTTATCGGGGCGCTCTATATTAAATGACTCTGCAAAATTTACAAAATGATCAAATGCTTCAAGAGAAGGGAATATTACCATACCATAATCTATGCCATCTGAACCTATTATAGAGACACATGCTCCTTCAAAACCTAACTTAGGTATATCAACTCTAATTATATCACCCTGAGCTACAAATCTCCATGGAGCAAGCTTATAAAATATCAGGGCAGCTCTAAAGAGTTGGTGAATGGTGTCTGGAGAGATGTTGTTTTCAAGATAACTGTTATAACTAGGGCCATTGTTCTCAAGATATTCATTCAGTGCAAATTTGATCTCTTCAATCTCAGGGGTAGGAGCAATCACCACCTTCATATCTGGAACCACTTTTGAAATTTCCTTGGCAAGTGAGGGATCAGAGACCCTTACCCTGGCTGGACGCCTTGGCTTGCCTTCATAGGGGGCGGCCATGGCATGGAGTAGTGCCGTGCCTGCATTTAAAGAAGGATCGTTTAAGTGACCCACTTCCATCCCAACTATGTCACCCTTAGGAACCTCTATCCAAACTAAGACTCCATTGGAAACTGTGCTATCTTCTTCAATAAAAAAAGGAGGTGTAAATCGGCCACATACCCACTCAAGCTGTTTTTTTGTTTTGCCTTTTTTGGTTCTAGTAGTTTTTTTTCTCTTTTTTGCCATGGTATTAGGTCCTTCCTTTTTGTATAAAATATTTGTCTTAATTGCTGGGCGCTATAATATTTTGTCTAAACTAAAATTGTAAAGAAAAAAATTACAATCTGCTTATTTCTTTAGCTTCGCTTATTGATTGGGTTATGGAGCAGGTGATAGTGAATAGTGATTAGTGAAAGGTAGAAGGGTGATTAGTCTTTAGTTGTTAGTCTTTAGTTATTAGTAGAAGGATGAAGGGCGGAGGGCACCTAAAACCTTGAACGTTGAACTTTGAACCTTAGACACCCACAGACACAGATCACAGACACAGACCCATCAAAAGCTTGAGACTTCGGAGTTAGTGGAATAAGCAGATAAAACTATTTTTAAGCAAAGCTAGATAATTGAAAGGAGAGAAAAAATGGATTAAGATGATTTACACTTTGCCTGAGGTAATAGAATTTTTATGGAGGAATGATGTTTGATTTTATTTTAAGAAATTTAATCCAGAAATCTATAACCCTTTTGTTTGTATCAATAATTTCGTTTTTGATTATATATCTGGCACCTGGAAAGCCTTCTCAGATCGATCCAATGAACCCAAAGTTTACCCCAGAACTCTTAAAAAGATACAGAGAGCACTTTCATCTGGATAAGCCCCTGTATGAACAGTATTTTTTATTTTATAGGGATCTGTTTACAGGAAAAAGCGTGTCCTGGCAGGACAACAGACCTGTTCTTAAAAAAATATGGGAGCGGTTTTTAAATAGTTTGCCTCTATTTTTGATAGGCACCCTTATTACCTGGACATTATCGTTTCCTGTTGGGATTAAAAGTGCAATTGAGAGGGGTTCTTTTTTTGACAGAACCACTACATTTGTGTCCTATGTATTGATTTCCATTCCAGGATTTTTCTTTGCCTACATACTGATTATTTTAGTTGTAAACTACCTTCATGTGCCAGTAATTGGGATGAAGACCTTTGGAGTAGTATCTAAAAATCTGTTTGTGGCACTTATGGATAGGCTCTGGCATCTGCTAATTCCCTCTATGCTGTCAGCTGCTGGTGGTATAGCCATTTTGTCCAGATATGTTAGAAATGAGATGATAGAAGTGCAGGATGCAGACTATATAAGGACAGCAAGGGCAAAGGGGCTTTCAGAAGATGATGTGATATACAAACACGGTTTAAAAAATGCACTCCTTCCCTTTGTTACCATGTTTGGCCTTATTATTCCAGGGCTTATTGGTGGTTCTGTAATTATT
>NZ_BAAIEW010000051.1:0-3270 GCF_054654515.1 Desulfothermus okinawensis JCM 13304
TGGAGAGAATCTTATCTTCCATGCCTGTAATATCTCTTTGTCCTTTTTTCTTGAAATAGTTTTAAAACTATCTCTTCTAATATGGATTTTATCTGTTCTTCTTTTATTAAGATCTCCATTATATTGTCCTTTTTTTGTCTAACATTGTTAATTTACTTTATTCTCTTTTAAGAAAATTAAAATTAGAATTTCTCTATGTGTCAAGTTGGGATCTTTATATCTGTCTTCATATGGAGCACCCGGAGGAACTGACATTAAAATAACGGAATGATTACCGCCAATCTAGTAATTCATTCCCCTTTGTAAACTGATTCCTTCACGCCTACACATTCCTATATATGGGATTATTTCATTTGGTATATTCTTCTACGGCTAACGCCTCTAATAAGACGCGTGGTTTTTTGCGTCGGCTAAATTAGCCTTGTTATCCAGATAGCTATTTGAATATCTTCTATTTCTTTATTTCAGCCCAATAACCTGCAGGGTCAGCAACTATACGGAAATTCGATATACCCGCTTTCGCTATAATCTCTTTTATTGTTTCGGGGGAACTGTAAGCTTTTGCACCCTCTTTCAGGGAACGGTCTCTTAGATTCTTCATCCTCTTCAATTCTTCCTCGGTTACATATCTTCCGAATCCGCCTCCAACAACGCCAATACCTCCCTTTTTCAATACTCTATAGATTTCCTTAAATACCTGAACCTTATCTTCCCAACAGTGATATGCGCCTCTGCTGATAATAAAATCGGCAAATTCGCTATCGAAAGGCAGATTATGTGCATCACCCAGGACAGGAGTTATCCTATCTGTCAAATCTTCATTTTCAATGTTATTACACGCTACTTGGTATATAGCTTTTTCCTTTTCCAATGCATATATCTTCAGTTTGGAATATCTGCATAACTCAACTGCAAAAATAGCCGTGCCACAACCAATATCAATACCTATACCCTCCAAAACACCATAATCCTCAACCAGTTGTTTAACCGTCGAAATAATCGCTGGCATAAAATTTTCTCTGACCATTTTATCGAAACGCTTTGCCTTCAAGAGATCCATCTCACTGTAATCAGATGGAACGTTTTTCTCACACATCGTCTTATTCTCCTTTTTCAATCTGTTAAACAAGTTTTTATCTCTGATTTCGTCTAACCGGACTATCTTTTTCGCATTCGTGCATTTGCTATGATTTATGATAGTCGATTTCTTATCAAATTTATTTGTACTAATCTAGCAAGGGCTTCCTTTTTTAAAAAAGTTAAAATCAGAATCATCCTATCTGTCAAGTTGTTTTATTGTTTGTGTATATTGAAGTGATTAAGATGGATGTATGATATGCTTAAAGGATTCCAGACGCTTCTTCTGTGCAACAGGTCGGTAAATCTCAGGTACATTCCCTATTACCTGAAATAGATGTCAGACTGCTACCAGTTTCTGGATAAATTTCTTTCCACCGTTTTCGCAGCGATCGGAGAAAGGAGTTCCTTTCCCACCAGGAAATGCTCAACGAGGGCTGATAGGGGAAACAGGAAGACACGCTATTGCGTCCCTATGACTTTTGCCTTTCCAAAGACAGACCACATGGAAAATCATCTATTTCCACGCAAAAAAAGAGAATAGGTCAACCTCCAGGTAAAGATATGCCTTGCCATTAGGTGGGGATTTTTAAGGAACTTTTACTGGGGAATTTTTGTATCTTTGGCAATAAAACTCAGTAAACAGACAGATGTCCGTTATAAGAGATATAAATAGCAAATTAAGGCCTTTTCCTTGACTTCTTCTGATGCTTTATGTAATATATTTCTTACCATGAAAGATTTTCTTTCAAGACAAGAAGTAAAATACATAAAGCGCAGATTAGCTCATAAGATTAGGTCATTTCTAAACAGGTTTTCTGTTATCGTCATAAGTGGTGCCAGGCAGGTGGGAAAAACCACTATGCTTAAAAATGAATTCAGTGATTTTGCATATTACACGCTGGATGACTTTGACACCATAGAACTACTCAAAACAGACCCCATGTTTATATTCGATAAACATGATTTTATCGTAATTGACGAAGCCCAGAAAATGCCAGAGATATTTAATACAATAAAAATCGTTGCTGATAATTATAAAAATAAAAGGGTTATAATCTCTGGTTCATCCAATATGCTACTTATGAAAAACATTTCAGAATCGCTATGTGGTAGAGCCGCCTACTTTGAACTTCTACCCATGACATTGGGAGAGAAAAAGGACATAACAAACCCAACTAATTTAAGTCATTTGTTAAATAACACAATAAAAGAGGAAACAATAAATGAACTTGAGGTTTCAATTTATGAGCTTCTTATAAGAGGCTTTATGCCAGAGAACATGTTATCCAATGATTTGGTCAGTATTTCTGTCTGGATGGAAAGCTATATAAAAACATACTTGGAAAGGGACTTAAGGCAGCTTTCCCAAATTGAATCGCTGATTGACTTTAGAAGACTTAAGAAGGTTTTGGCATTAAGGGTTGGCAATATATTAAATCAAGCAGAAATTGCAAGAGAAACCGGCATAAGTACGGCAACAACATACAGGTATATAAAGCTCCTTGAGGTGTCAAACATCATAGAGCTACTTGGCAGTTTTTTTACAAATAGAATTAAAAGGGTAGTCAAATCCCCTAAAGTCTTTTTTATAGAGCCGGCTTTGGCCGTGTTTTTATCTGGATACTACAGTCCTGATTCTTTGGTTAATGCCAGAGAATTAGATGGTTTGTTTGAAAATATGGTTTTCTTGCACCTAAAAAGCCTGTGTGAAGGTCTTATACCCAAAGCCAATTTGTATTATTTTAGAAGTACAACAAACAAAGAGGTGGATTTTATCATTGAGTATGGAAGGGCTATTTTGCCAATAGAAGTAAAACTAACCAATAATCCATCTATTAAATATGCTAAACACCTACTTTACTTTCTTGAAAGATATCCAGAGATAAAAATAGGCGTCATAGCTTATTTAGGGAACCAGGTTAAATGGCTGACTTCTAAGGTAGTTGCTGTTCCGTGGTGGTGGATGGATTATTGATATGGACTATCTCTTGTAAGGTTTTCATATTTATCCTTTCCCGTCCACAAGACACTTGTATTCAGACAGGTGATGTAGTGGGCGTTTTTTTGATATATTATCCATTAAGAGTTATAATAATATTAAATTGTTATGAGAAAGGTGGATTGCTCCAGCCTGTTTATTAATTGTTTGGCTCTGTCCAAAATAGATTTCTTCAGGAGTTCTATACCCAA
>NZ_BAAIEW010000052.1:0-2906 GCF_054654515.1 Desulfothermus okinawensis JCM 13304
TTGATCAAGCAATGATCATTGAAGGTCTCAACCTGCCGCGTAGCGGCTTACTTGAACAAGGCGCTGCAGGGGACGCCAAATAGCTCGGCGGTCGTTGTTGCGCCGTGCTCCGCATCAAGTCCATTGCAAATTGTAGGTTGGTAGCCCCGCAAATTTGGCGCCCCTGAGCTTTCACGTTATAATAAAAAATAGAAAATAATCTCTAGAAGCGAACATCCTGATATTGTAGACAATTCAATAAGTATAAATGATTTGTTGTACTGGGGAGACAATGCAATAGAAGAAAAATAGGCTCCTTGCAATATAGATAATACCTGAATCCTGGTGATTATATCGGGATAAAATCTAAAGAAAAGCAGCATCTTGATAAGCAATAAATGAAAAGAGACCTTTTATTGATTAAAAGGTCAGAACATACAAAAAATACAAAAGCTGAAGACAATTAGACAAGTAGGAGTTGAAGCCATAAATAAAATAATATATTATAACCAATCACTACACTTGACCGCTCTTCCGCTTCGCCCTTCGGCCTCGCTACATAGCGGCAAGTGAGTTTGAGCGTTAGATAAAAATGGAATATCTTGCAGATCATATTGTATCTTATCTTCGCAAATTAGATTCATCATTGGAACAACTGTCCAAACATCAAGAAGGAAAGCTTCATAATTTACCTAAGTGGACATTAAATCCACGTAGGATTTCTATTGGTTTTAATAAAAATAAAACTTTTGCAATAGTTAAAATTGTTCCCGATGATTCATTGGAAGATGATTCAATTACAGAAGTGTTACTTCGTACACAGGAAGATATCAATAAACTAGTAGAACCAGCAAAAGTTAGCTTCACGCCGTATAATTTGCCATTAATTGAGTTTAAGCCAGTTTCTAATATAATAATTCAATATGAGTCAGAAAGTTATCCCGGCTTTATTTTTAAAGAAGATGTATTCCAAGGAATCTTAGGATATGGGAAAGTAGACACACTCTTTGAATATTTTAGAAAAGAAAAAGCACAATTAGAGGCTATTAATATATGGAATAAGATTCAATTAAATATTAAAGAAGAATCTTTTATATATGGTGTGTCTAATATTTTTTCTACATTAGCTAAGATTATAAAGAGGAAAGCTTTTTTGGAACGCAGAATCCATAGATTTTTAAATGAGCATCAATGTATTTTATTACCTTCTTTCAAGAATTGTTTTTTTGAATTGAAATTCAAATTAAATAGACAAATTAGAAAGGCAGATTTTGTATTAGAAAGGGAATCTGGTATGCCAGCCTTACTTATTGAATTAGAAAACCCAGTTCATAACATCTTTACTAAACGAGGAGAGTATACATCTCAAGCAAATCATGCACGAGCACAAATTGCTGAATGGGTAAAGTTTATAGATGAAAATCCCCAAGAAAACGCCAGTGGAGATCTATCTTTTTTAAGAGGAAAAAAAGAACGGCTCGTCGTCATGGGACGTGGATTGGAAAATAAAGAAAAAATGCTTGATTCGAGATATTCTGATACCATGATATGGACCTATGACTTATTGATAGCAGAAGCAAAAAATAGATGGAATCAAATTATTGACAGTCAATGTGATATTCTCAGAGTGAAAAGATTAACACCTTTTAAATGAGATCAAGAAGTTGATTATCTAACAAGCCAGTGCACCAGACCGCCAATCCGCAGCGCCCTTCGGGCTTGCGTCTTGTCGGCAAGTGACCCAGGTCGTGTACGAGGTTTCGAACTCGTAATCTAATAACCTGAAAGGAGGTTATCATATCAATTGCCCTTTTAGATATGTAGGCTGGGGGCGGGTTCGTGCGGTAACGCACGGGCTGAACTTGCCCCGACACGGTGTTGAGACGGCTCCTGTACTTTTTGAGACAGGGGTTTTACCCAGTCAGGGATGCCGGCCAAAGCCGCAGGCCGCAGCATAAAGCGAATGGTGCAGCCTCGTAAGGTCACTCCGGACGGTTTAGCTGGGAGAGTCCGGATGCGGGACAAACCTGCGTTGAGGCAGGATACACGCCGATCTTCTACGACTATGGAGAAGGCCAATGTTCACAGGGAAGCAAAGGGCACATGCACCTGTGGAGGACCCGGGGTAAGGCCAGTGGCATGCGGTGAAAGAATACGAGTGTTGGACCTGAGATCCCTGTATCTCTGTATGGCTTCGAGATACAGTAAGTTGGGTGCAAGCGGTGTGAGATCCACAAGGCCCAATGGCGGATGCAGGGAAGTCGGAGCGGTCCTGAAGTGATGAAGGCAGGGACAACACAATCCTGCTGGAGCGTAAGACCGTACTTCGATCGTGTCTGGGATGACGATAGTGGAGCATGAGTGCTTCAAAAGGAGCTATGAACGTGCGTAATAAAGTCCCATTATTGCAGACCAGGCTGTCCCATGCGGCGAAACAGTCGCTTAATCGGAAGTTCGGAGCACTATATGACAAGATATACCGTTCGGATGTTCTCTGGGTTGCATGGAAGCGTGTTAAGTCAAATAAGGGTGCGCCTGGTGTGGATGATGTGAGCATTGATTATGTGAAGGAAGTTATTGGGGAGGTAGAGTTTCTGAAGGAAATTCAGGAAGAGCTGCACTCCCGTACATACAGACCTTCTCCAGTACTTAGATGCTGGATCGACAAGCCAGGCAAATCTGAAAAACGACCACTTGGCATTCCTGTACTGAAGGATCGTGTGGTTCAAATGGCAACAAAGTTGGTGATAGAGCCGATATTCGAGACGAATTTTCTTCCATGTTCCTATGGATTTCGTCCTGGGCGAAGCACTCACGATGCCATTGACAAGATACGTCGGGAAATAACCTTTGAAAGGCGTGGTGTAGTAATAGATGCGGACATCAAGGGTTATTTTCAGAACATAGACCATGATCTTTTACTGGAA
>NZ_BAAIEW010000053.1:0-2730 GCF_054654515.1 Desulfothermus okinawensis JCM 13304
CAAAATCCAAAGGATACAACAACAGCCACCATCAATCGCCGCCCAGTATTGGTTGTAGCTGTTCCTAAAGCCAAAAAACAGGGTGAACCAGATCCTGCTTTGACCTATAAAATTTATTGTCCTACAGGTATAAGTGAAAATTGTGCGTTAGTGCCAGGGGAAACTCTTATAGGAAGTCTCACAAGAGAAAAAGGAGAGGATCTAGGTAAATATAATATCTTACAGGGCACAATCACAGACAACAATAATCCAAACTATGATATTAGCTATAAAGATGCCCAGCTAACCATTGTTTCTAACCCAATCGTAGACAGCTCAATTACGGTAGTCCACGGAGAGAGTAGTAATCTTACTTCATTAAATACACTTTCTTCATCAAACGCAAGAAACACCATAAAAACCCTTCCCAATATGATGAGTAAGAACCGAGTAGCTTCAGGTGATCTTATATTTGTTCATGTTTCAGGTGGTGCTATTAAACACATAATGGCCTCTAAGTCTAAGGGTAAAGGCAAAGGATTAACCAATTTGCAGCACAATGATATGTCTAAATCTGCCAATTATGAACCTTTTGGCTTTGTGCGTGTTTTAGTTGTTGATGGCGGTATAAATATTAAACGAAAATAAGAGATAACAGGAGTGGATAGTCGTGAGCAGGCGATATCTTTATGCGATAATTTTCTTGATATCACTTGGTTGGGCTTTTTTTGCTTTTGCCCAAACACCTCCTGATACGGGCAAAATATTGCAAGAACAAACCCAAAAACCTCCTCAAACGCCCAACAAAGGTATTAATATCGGTATTCAGAATCCAACCAAGTTAACCAACCAATCTGGAGGTGCAAAAATAAGAATATTGAGCGTTAACATAATAGGTGCAACGGTGTTTAGCACAAAAGAGCTAATAGCTGCACTTGGTAATTTTTCAGGCAAATTTTATGATATGGCTGGCTTGAGACAGCTTGCCGATAAAATCACTAACTATTATGAGAAAAAAGGTTATCCATTTGTTCGTGCCATAATTCCACCGCAAAACATAAAAAATGGGAAGCTAACGATTCAGGTTATAGAGGGTAGATTTGGAAAGGTCTCCGTAATTGGCAAGAACCCTCTTGCACAGAAAGCATCTGCGTTTCTTAATACACTTAAGAAAGGAGATATAATTACAACCGCGTCACTTGAACGCACCACCCTTATACTATCTGACCAGCCTGGAATAAAAATTGTTCCGATCCTAAAGCCTGGAGAAGAGGTGGGTTATGGTGATTTGAATGTCTATGTAGACCTTGCACAAAAGGTAAACACCAATATAGGTGTGGATAATTATGGGGATCGCTACACAGGAGAATACCGGGGTTATGTAGGTTTTAATATAAATTCACCATTTATCTTAGGTGACCAGATAACTACAACATTTGTGCATTCAAATAAAAAACTCTGGTTGGGCGATATAGGCTATAATTTGCCTTTGGGTGTAAGCGGGCTTAGAGGAAAGGTGGGCTATACCCATACCTACTATAAGTTGGGCAAGGAGTTTACCGACCTTGATGCTACAGGCTCAGCCGATATAGGCTATTTGGGCTTCTCATATCCAATAATACGCTCAAGGAAAGCAAATCTTACAATAGACACTATCTTTCAGTATAAGTATCTTAAAGACAAGCAGGGTGCGATAAATGTTGATTATAGGAAACACAGCTACCCCCTGCCAGTTACTCTTTCATTTGATATATATGATAGTTTCTTGGGTGGTGGAGTTATATATGGAAACATTGTATATACCCATGGATTTTTAAAGTTAAATGATGATTTGGAGAAAAGCGACAGAGAAAGCGGTTTAGATACACGAGGTAATTTTGATAAGATTAATCTTGATGTATCCCGCATACAGGTAACCCCAATACCGCATTTAATGCTTTTTGGTAGGTTTGCTGCTCAGTTGGCAAGCAAAAACCTTGATAGTTCTGAGAGTTTTATCCTTGGAGGTGCTAATGGAGTAAGGGCATATCCCTTAGGTGAAGGAAGCGGTGATGAAGGTTGGCTTGCTCAGATTGAAACAAGATATTCTATATCATTTTTTAGTCCTTACCTATTTTATGATACTGGATATGTGAGAATAAACAGAAAAAACAATATTGAAATACCTGCGAATCCAAATCATAGAAAAATAGGTGGGTGTGGCGTTGGTCTTCGTGTTAATTATAAAAAATTTAGTGCCAATTTATCTGTTGCTTGGCGCACCAGTGGTGGTAAACCTAAATCAGACAGTAAAGATAGGAATCCACGGGTATGGTTCTCAGCTTCTTATAAGTTTTGAACAAATGTTGAAAAGGGAGGTGTTTCCAAAACTGTGTAATGTTAAAGGTTCAAAAATTCCCTAGCAAAAGGTCCTTAAAAATCCCTATCTAAGGATGTTAACTATAATGGACCCCAAAAACTGGACAGAGGAATAAGGTGAATAAGGTGGATGTTAGCCTGAAAGGACAGAAAGGAGGCAAGGATTAGATGGGTAACATCCGGAAGAGGCACAACGGAGCATTTAAGGCAAAGATAGCACTGGAGGTAGTAGAGGCGGAGAAGACGATCTCAGAGATATCCAGTGAATATGGGGTACACCCAAACCCGGTGAGGCAATGGAGAAAGCAACTTATTGAGGGACTACCATCTATATTTACAGACAAGAAGAAAAAGGCAGAGAAAGACAGAGAGGAGCTTGAGGCAGAACTATAC
>NZ_BAAIEW010000054.1:0-1847 GCF_054654515.1 Desulfothermus okinawensis JCM 13304
AAATCAACAAAAAAGTCAAATATAATTATATAAAAAAATCAATTCTCAAATATGAACCTATTAACAAGCCCAGATGCTCCGCTGTTCGCTCGGACGTGTGTGCTAGAAAGCGTCCACGCCTCGCTTGCTCCGCTTTTACACTCCGCCTCGCTCCCGCTTCGGCTTCGTGCTTCTCTTGCCATTTCGCCAAGATCCACTCCATCGTGGACTTGGCTCATGGCTACGAGAGTAACAATTTTAAAAAACGTCATATTTACAAAAGTATTAGCAAAAAGATTTAAGACAATACAAAAAAGACAGGCAAGTTTAAAAAACTAATTTTTACCCCCTAAACACCCTCTAGGATTTTTGAAACCTATTAAGAAAACATATAAAGTGCATCCTAAGCACTAGTATAATAGTCTTTTACATCTTCCTTTTTTAATAATATTAAATATAAGAATATCCTTAATTCATAAGAATTTTCTTAACTACTATTAAAGTATACCTTTTATAACTTGGTTTATTAACCTCTTTTTAGCTCGTTTTTTATATTTTGGTTATATATTTGTATTGTCTATAGTTACTTTGCATATAGTTTTTTATACAACTATGATAATTTATTATATACTAGTTATTGGTTATATAGTTTTTTTATTTCCAGCCCCGATTGCTTATTTTAGCTTGCACTCAAGTGCAAATATTCCTCCACTCTATACTAGAATTTTACAATCAGTTATTAAATAATTATTTATTATTATACCATTACCTACATCATCAAAAAATAACCTCATCATATTTATCAAAAAATCCATAAAATAATTATGACTTTTAAAAACCATTGTTAAATTATACTTAAACCCCTTAAATCTAAATCTATTCCTATAAATACTACGCATCTTTAACCTTAAAACCCTTCTAACTCTATAAAAAAAAGAATCTGTAACAGTAATATTATACGTTTCCGCAATCTTAGACTTTAATAATTTACGATTTATACAACCCCAATAACGCCCTGGAAAATCCCACCAAGAAAAATGAACCTCTTTTGATACATACTTAGACACATAAAGATTAAGTATATCCAAATCCTGTCCCTTTTTCTCTTGTATATACTCCAAATTTATTACTTGCGTACCAGCCGACAAATGTTTTTTATCCCCACTTTTTACTATCCTATACCAGGCTTGAGATAACCAATTTTTAAATCCTAAAAACTCTCTTTTACTCTTTAAATGCAAACCATAAATAACTAAATGATAATGTGGCGCACCCCTCTTTTGTGGCTCTAACTTCCAAATACCAAATGCTTCAGGAAACTTCTTTGCAAACAAATCTTTAAAAGAGTGCAAATGCTCTTTAGACGATTTAGGGTCTGGAAATACAGACGGATATGTTAACGTAATAAATAAGGTAGGATTATCTTGTATAGAAAATAACAGTTTTCTAAGACGATTATAAGATGACTTAGAAAAACCCTTAACCTTACCCCGTTTAGGTGGATTAGGATTTCCCTTATTGACTTTAAAACAAAATGTAGCTATTCTATTTGTTAACTTAATGGTTGCCATTGTTTTTATGGTTAGGGAGTGTTGCCAGCACTCCCTTTTTTTTTATCCCATTAATCCTTAACTTCTATCAACCCCTTTAAATCATCTAATACCTTATCAAACAAATCTTCCTTTATATATTTATCTAAATTATCACCATATTTTAAAATAAAATATATTATAATATCTAAAGCAGAAGATACAGAAAGCCCCATACCCTCACATAACTTTCTAAAATTATTATAATTTTCTTCCCGCAACGTAAGAGTTACTTTAACCTTACCTAATTTCCTACTTTTCATACGTATATTATACAAT
>NZ_BAAIEW010000055.1:0-1427 GCF_054654515.1 Desulfothermus okinawensis JCM 13304
ATTCACAGACTCCCAGGCCTCTTGAAGATACTTAACCAATATATAAGCAAGCATTACAACAAATACATGGCCTCTGGTACTTCCTTTTGTTCTAACAAACACTGGCCTTACATTTAGGGTAGATTTCGAAGTCCTGAAAACCTGTTCTACTAAAGCCAAATCTTTGTACCGATCATGAACTGTTTTTTTATCTGCTACTTCTTTTTTGAGATCGGTTTTTATCACATAGCATCCATCAAGCATTTGTTCTTGCTTTAATGCTTCTTCGTCTATTGCAAGATAAAGGCTTCTACCAGTTGACTTTACACTAGCCCATTTTCCTATTTGTAGCTTCTCTATTAGAGCTGTTAGATTTTTTATGGCCACTTCAATCCTGGCCCTGGGATGTTCTTTTAAGTATTTGTTTTTCTCTTCAATTTTCTTTTTTATATAAACAATCTTTTTTTCTCGATGATTATGAAGATCCTTTTGCCTTATAGGGTTCCTTCTTAAGATATAACGCACTGAGCCATCAATAACCTCACACAAATCCTTATCAAAAAAGGTAAGCTGTATAACTCGCCATTGAAGAAGACTTCTTATCTGCTCCTTTGTAATTGCTGTAATATAGTGAAAACCCTCAGGCAAACTCTCTATTTGTCCTGTTTTTATCATACCCCTGTCACCTACAAATGTGACTTTTTGGCACCCAAATCTCTCTGCTACTTTTTTTACCTGAGAATAAAACGTCTTCATGTCAGATGTATTCCCCTTAAAAACTTCAACTGATACAGGCATTCCCTCATCATCACAAAGCATCCCTATCACTATCTGCTTTTTACCCTTTTTACCGTCACGATTGTATCCATACTCAGCAAAATAATTCTTCTCTCCCTCCAAATAACTACTGGTAACATCATACAAAAAAAGATTTATCTGCCCCTTTTTCCCCCTAGCTTCCAATAATTTCTCCTCTATCTTCTCCTGATTATTCGCCAACCATTTTAGATTATCGTAAAGATCATTTTCATCAAAGCCCCTCTTCAAACCCAATATTTCCAATACCGCATGCTGCTGTGCCAACCTCACAGAAGAAAGCCTTGAACCCTGCATTATTACCCTTGCCAATACCTGCCACAGGGCCAGCTTCCCCTCTGTGCTTCTCCCCAAGGCCCTTACTATACCCAACCTATCAGCACACTTATACAGCGCCCATACAGCCCCTACAGAAAGTCCCTGCTCCAATTTTATATCTTTAGCAATGTTTACTAACTGAGCCAAATTACCCTTACACTTAAGTGCCAGTTTTATTGCATCAATCTCTTCCCTGGAACAATGAGAAAGATTTGCTATAGTCCTCTTTTTAACTTTTCCGTCTTCTCTATAAGATTCACGGAGCAGTATAGAATTATATATCTTCTTACCATGTTTTACTTTGTTCTCAACTA
>NZ_BAAIEW010000056.1:0-1391 GCF_054654515.1 Desulfothermus okinawensis JCM 13304
CCCAGGAGGCCCTACAAAGATAATGTTTTTTGCGTGATTGAGGAAAGTTAGATTAGCCAGTTCGTAAATAAGTTTTTCATCTATACTGGGCTGAAATTAAAAATCAAATTCTTCAATGGTCTTGATAAAAGGGAATTTGGCCTTTTTTATCTTTGCATTTATAGAGTTATCTATCCTTACAATTATTTGATTTTGCAGAACCTTATACAGATATTCTTGATAGGAGATTTTTGCTTTGACAGCATTTTCTGCCTCTGTTTCATAACACTCAGCAACAACAGGCAAAGATAGAAGTTTACAATATTCTTTTATACTTTGGGAGATATTGTTATCTGCTAATTTCATAGGCTATACTCCGATAATGGTCTTTTAATATTTACTTTTGGAAAAGTGAGATTATTAATTGAATAACTGGACACATCTACCTTAATCTTCGCCTTATCAGCAAGATAACCTTTTACAAAATGAAAATTAAAGACATTATATTTCAGACATTTTTCCATACATGTTATACAGTCTTCTTTTGAATAATCTTCAAAAATACGCCTTATTTGATAAAGATGATAGGCAGGATTTAATCTTTTTTGTGACTTCACTGCGAGTATAAAGTCATCTAATCTGGTATAGTCATTAAATCTGTTTTTTAATTTTTCTGCAGATAGGGCAAATGTTTCTCGAGATTCCTTACAATTATAACCTTTATAATGACTTTTATCTATGATTACCTTGCCTTTACCTGCAGCGAGTCTATGCACCGCTATCAACTTATTAACTTTAGAATAGATATGTAGATATATTCCTTTATAACGCTTTATCCATACCTCACTTCTAGCATATAAATGTGGAACAGAATAACGATTGCCATTATATGAGATCAAGCAATCAGAAGTCACTTTACGGAATTCTTCTTTAAAACCCACATATTTTGTCTTAGGTAGCTCAAACAGATGCTCTTTTTCTATTAAATAAGCTTCATAAGGTGTTTTATTTAGGGATTTATGGAGAGTATTATTTACTTGATGTTGAAACTCTTTTAACTTGTTATAAAAATCATCAAAGGAATCAAAAGATCTGTTATTAATAAAATGGTTTTCAAGATAATAAAACGGGTTCTCTACCTTTCCTTTGCTCCAGGGATGACCAGGAAGAGAGCGGGTGGGCTTTATACCGTAAAATCCACAAAAATTCAAAAAACGTGAATTCCACTTAAAATTATTAACTGAAGCGTTATCAACAAATACCCTGGCATTATCCACCTGAATCCTCTCACATACCCCTTTGAATTCATGAAAAGATTCTTCTAACACATCCAAAATGTCTGATTGTTTAATAGAAAGAGTCGCATTATATACTCTATATCTGCTATACCCCAAAATAGTGATATGTACGAT
>NZ_BAAIEW010000057.1:0-1354 GCF_054654515.1 Desulfothermus okinawensis JCM 13304
AAGGCGCTGCAGTGGACCGTCAACCCGCTGCGCTTCGCTTGCGGACCGTCGGCCACTGAGCTTGGCCGTTATGATAAAAGAATAAAAATAAGAGGAAAAAATGAGCACTGTTAAAGAAGAAGTCAAAAGCTTATTAGAAAGACTTCCACGGGACTGTACTATTGAAGATATTCAATATCATCTTTATGTGTTAGAAAAAATTCAAAAAGGGATTCACCGAGCAGAAAAGGAAGGAACCATTTCCCATGAAGATGTAAAAAAGAGATTAAATAAATGGCTTATAGAATAGCATGGTCTCCTGAGGCAATAGAAGATATAGAGTCTATCGCTAAGTATATAGAAAGGGATTCATTGTTTTATGCGAAATCAGTGGTTGATAAGCTTTTTAGAACAACTGAAAATTTAAAGAGATTTCCCAAGATAGGAAGAGTCGTTCCAGAATTAGGAGACAAAGACATAAGAGAACTGCTTGTTTATAGTTATCGTGTTATATATCAGATTAAAGAGAGTCATATATTGATAATTGGAATAATCCATGGCAAAAGACAATTTGAAAATGTGGTAGAAAAATACAAAATTTCATAACATGCCAGTCCAGCGGACGGGCTATACGCCCGCCGCTGACTTTAGACGTTAGGCGTAAAAATAAAAATACAGGAGACCAATCATGACGACATTGCTTGAGAAAGCTTTTGAAGAAGCATCAAAATTATCGGAATTAGAGCAAAATGCTCTCGCACGCTGGTTGATTGATGAAATTATATCAGAAAAAAAATGGGAGAAAGCATTTGCTGAATCAGAAGATGTATTAGATAAACTAGCGAATGAGGCGCTCATGGAACATGCAAAGGGTAAGACAAAACCTCTAGACATTAATCGGCTATGACATCCCATACCACAGAACGGTTCCGTAAGCTACTAGCTCAATTACCAAAGCAGATTCAAAAACAAGCGAAAGAAGCTTACATCCAGTTTGAAAAAAATCCTTATCATCCAGGACTCCGTTTCAAACGGGTACATTCGAAGTTACCAATCTATTCAGTTCGCATATCAAGGGATTATCGTGCACTGGGTATACAACGGGACGGTGAAATAATTTGGTTTTGGGTAGGATCACATTCAGACTATGATAACATATTGAAAGAAATGAGGAACGCCTAACAAATAAAGGATTAGTGCCGAGTCGAGGAACGAGAGCTCGGGACTAATGCATGGTTCAAGAAGCCGTGGGTCATAGGGGAAAAGGTCGATAGTTTCAGGATGGTCTTACAGGTTGGATCAGACGGAAAGTTTGATGAAGACATTTAAAAGGCGGCTGTCCATTGAAAATCGGGTCGTTGATCGTCAAGGATAG
>NZ_BAAIEW010000058.1:0-1329 GCF_054654515.1 Desulfothermus okinawensis JCM 13304
GCTCTCAGGGAAATAGAATCTGCACGTTTTGAGGCAATGGAAAAAAGATTTGAAGCACTACAAAGGGAGTTAACTGCCAAATTCGAAGCAATTGAGAAACGATTTGAAGCCATGGACAAAAGGTTCGAGGCACTGCAAAGGGAAATGAATGCAAGATTTGAAGCGATAGACAAAAGATTCGAGGCTGTGGATAAAAGATTTGAAGCCATAGATAAAAGGTTGGGCTTTATTCAGTGGTTTATTGGCATAGGATTTAGTGCGCTATTGTGCATTAACGCCCTTATGCCAATATGGATTAAACTCTTTAAATAATCTTAGCCTGTTTTTTAAAAGATATCCTGCTATTTTTAGCACTCCCTAGACAAAATACATGTTAAATTTAACCCAGATCTATCAAAAAGAAAAACTTGGGTTAATAGCCTAGCCCTTCTTTTTATCATAACCCTCTTAAAAGATTAAATATTAAACATCAATCATTAAACTCTCCCCCCATTTTTCTAAAGTATTTTTACTTTCCGCCGAAAAGGTAATCAAAGAGCAAGATAATTTTTTGGGAAACAAAGGAGGTTGAATATGGCACTTTCAATTAACACCAATATATCATCATTAATAGCCCAAAATAGCTTAAGGCTGGCATCAGATGCCCTGGCCAAGAACCAGCTCAGGCTATCTACGGGCCTTAGGATCAATTCAGCAGCAGATGATGCTGCAGGACTTTCCATATCCAAGAGGATGACGGCACAGATAAGGGGACTTAACCAGGCAATCAGGAATGCATATGACGGTATCTCCATGATGCAGACTGCTGAAGGTAACATGGAAGAGATGTCTAATATCCTACAGAGGATGAGAGAGCTTGCTGTTCAGGCATCAAATGCTCTAACAGATTCTGACAGAGAAGACCTCAATCAGGAATACCAACAAAAACTATCAGAACTTGATAGAATTGTGGATACTGCTGAGTTTAACGGTCTAAAACTACTGGATGGAACACTTGGCACTGCAACCTTTCAGGTAGGTCCTAATACCAGTGCAGCAAATAAAATTCAGGTGAGCCTTTCCCAGAGCTTACATACCAATCATATTGGTGTAACCAACGAATATGGGGGCACCTTAAAGTTAAAGAATGGCGATGCTGGAGAGGTTGCTATTGCTGATGGATCAATTGCTGTCAATGGACAAAGACTAAACGTAACACCCTATGTAACGAGGGCATTAAATCAGAACATGAGGAATCCTGGTAATAATTTTGGTACATATGTTATCGAAAAGGGACACTCCCAGAGCAGTGCATATGCAATAGCTCAGGCTATTAATAACTCAAATGTA
>NZ_BAAIEW010000059.1:0-1311 GCF_054654515.1 Desulfothermus okinawensis JCM 13304
ATCTTCCTCAAACTCTCCGCCTGATCCAACCTGCAAGACCATCCTGAAACTATCGACCTTTTCCCCTATGACCCGCGGCTTCTTGAACCATGGATTAGTCCCGAGCTCTCGTTCCTCGACTCGGGACTAATCCTTTATTTGTTGGACTAATCCTTTATTTGTTCGAAGAATTTATATAATTTCTGTTTTGATGTTTATGTCTCCATCATCCTTTTTTTGAATTCTAATTCTTACAACTTTAAGGTTAATATTAAATGGGTTTAGCTGAAACATGGAAATAAATTTACCTTCGATAGCATTCCATACTCGATCGCATGCTCTCCCCGCGTCTATAATTAAAAGAATCGCATTTTTTACTTTTTTACATACGGCCTGTTCAACTATTTGACTTAAAGCGTTCTTTATATCATACTCGTTATGTTGGGTTTTGTTGCTGGTTTGTTGAGCTCTTATATATTTTACCTCTATTATAACATTTTCATCATTTTTAGGTCTGTAGTCAGATTTTAATGATCCATATCCGAATAAAGCTTCTTCGCTTGAAGAGTCTTTTTCTAAACTGCAACATTTTTCAAATTCAAGTGACCCCAGAAGATCATTTTCTCCTTTATTAAGATTATCCTTCAATTTGTCTTTTTTGTCGTTAAAAAATTGAACTATCTTTTGTAAAAGATTAGCTGTTGACATATTATTTCCTTCGAACGTAGAGCTCAGGGGCCGACAAGACCGCAAGCCGAAGGCGCAGCGGGATTGGCGGTCCCCTGCAGGGACTTGTTCGGCTTTAAATCATTTTCAATAAATATCCCTTCTATGACCTACTTTTAGAATATAAATCTCTTTATTTTCCCAAGTTACATCAAAAAGAACCCTGTAGTTGCCAATTCTTAATCTAAAATCAGCTAATGGATGATTTGTTAAGTGCTTTATCTGAGTAAGATTTGGAAAATCCTGCAATTCTTCAATTCCCTTCTTAATTTTTGGTAGATTTTGTGGTGCAATCTTTTTCAAGTCTTTCAAAATACCTTTTGCATAAATTATTTTAAACATCTATATCATTCCATATTTCACTGTGAGTCAGAACCTCACCATTTGCAATTTCCTTTCTACGTTTTGCAAGTTCTTCCTGTAATCCTTTATATTTTGATTGTTTGAGTAAGAGATTAACAAAATATTGAATTTTTTGTTTGTCTTTATCATCAAGCTTCTGCAAAATATTTTGATCCATTGCGTTCATCTTATACCTCGTCTTTTTTGCCGAACGTCAAGGGTCACTTGCCGCTATGGAGCAAGGCCGAAGGCCGCAGCGGAATA
>NZ_BAAIEW010000060.1:0-1091 GCF_054654515.1 Desulfothermus okinawensis JCM 13304
TGGGTATTATGTAAAAAGTCAAGCGAAATAGCAAAGTAATAAAAAAATTTTATTAAAGCATGGTTTAAGCTCCATTTGGCTTATTTAGAGGTAATAGCAGAATAAATATAAATGCAAGCTATTATTAACAGTTAGGGATTTGACCCTCCTGCATGACGTAGAATTAACAAATTTAAGAGGCAGCCGCAGTCTGCAACTAAGCGAGTATAGTACTTCGCATCCGATTGTTTGCGGTCTGCCAAGGTTTATAGACATTTAATTTATTCTACTACACCTATTACATAGGGTTTTTGATTTAACCATACATACCTTATCCTGGATAGTAATTTTTTTGCTATTCTAATTATGGCCTGTTGTTTTTTCATCCTGGTGATAAGTTTATTGTAAGTTTCTAAGAGTACTGGATCTTTCCTAATGGCCACCCAGGACGCTTCTATTAATGCATATTTTAATCTGGAGTTTTTCCTATAAGTTAATCCATATTCATAATAAGTATTGCCTGAAGAATATACAGATGGGGCAAGACCAACATAGGATTTTAATTGATCAAAATTTTTAAATCTATTCATGTCAATAATCTCAGATAAGACTATAATACCAATTTTAAATCCAATACCTGGTACTGTTCTTAATAAGTCAAAGGTTTGTTTAAAAGAAGAATTTTTTATAAAAACTCTAACTTGTTTTAATATGTTATTCTGTTCTTTTCTCAAAAAACAAAGGGTATCTAAAAGAGAATATAAGGTTTTATCTCCAGGGCCGTTATTATCAATAGTTATAGAATATAGATAAGTGATAAAATTATTAGACCAAGAAGATGTATGTTTAGGTAGATTAATTCCATTATAATCCAAAAAACTCTTTATTTGATTTTTACTCCTTGTGATATTTTGGGTATAAGTTAAATATAATCTGACAAGAGATCTTAAGTGCTGAGCTTCCTCAGATGGAACAAATATAGGCCTTAAATTATTATTTTCCAATTCTCTAGCCAATTTGTGAGAATCTATTTTATCAGATTTTTTGTCTTTTTCCTTATGAGTAGAGGGAATATCAGCAGGATTTACTACCATACATTTAATGCCCAATTT
>NZ_BAAIEW010000061.1:0-980 GCF_054654515.1 Desulfothermus okinawensis JCM 13304
CAGTCGCTCAACCTGACGCCTTCAGCCTGCGGCGATTTGGGAAAGCGGGGAAGTTGTGGAAGGGCTTGCCTGCTTTGGCGTTACGGTGCATTAAAAGGCGCAGGTTAGCTCAATCGTTCAAGGAGAATAACTTTGCAATTGGGGAAGCTAGAAAGAATATTTCAAAATATTTGGGAGCATGATGGGGACACAAGAGAAAAAGCGCGCCCTTATCAAAATAAATTTCAAAAATATTCTTTTTGGGCGATGATACTTTTATTTATATTAGCCATTACAGTTGCTATAAGTACAAAGTTTATTGGTCTTTTTTCTTGGCAGAAACTAACAGCGCTGATGTTTGTTGCTCTTTCACAAGTGTCAGCACTTCTATATCAGCTTTCATTTATATTTGAAGGGTTCAAAATATTGAAGGAACCTACAAGGCATTTTTTAGAACCTGTGACTAAATCATCAGCTCATGATTACGATTTGGCTTTATCTCTATCACGCTTTGATGTGGCTCAACTTGAGTATGCTAAAAATAGATTGTTATTAGAATGTGAGCAAATGAAAAGCCGAGTAAATATATTAGTTGGTGCAATTGATAAAGTGGGGATTTTACCTGTAGCTGTTACTTGGTTTTTGGCGGCCTACAAATACTTTGATAAAGGAGCGTTGGTTTTTAGTGAGGTAGACTGGCTGGTTTATGGATTAATGGGTATCTATATCGTAGCGGTTCCAATATTGTTCTTTATCCAAAAACTTCAACGTTATATTTTGGTTATTGAGACAACATTGAATATCAAAACAAATAAAGGATTAGTGCCGAGTCGAGGAACGAGAGCTCGGGACTAATCCATGGTTCAAGAAGCCGCGGGTCATAGGGGAAAAGGTCGATAGTTTCAGGATGGTCTTGCAGGTTGGATCAGGTGGAAAGTTTGATGAAGACATTTAAAAGGCGGCTGTCCATTGAAAATCGGGTCATTGATCGTCAAGGATAT
>NZ_BAAIEW010000062.1:0-974 GCF_054654515.1 Desulfothermus okinawensis JCM 13304
GTAAATTTTGAGTGGGAGAAGATCAATTGAGAATTTAAGAAGTATTGGGTCAAATGGAGAAAGTAAAATTTTAAGTACCTGGAGCAAATGTTATGAAAAAACTACCAATAGGCATATCCAGTTTCAGGGAGATAATAGAGGGTGGGTATGTTTACATAGACAAGACAAAAGAGGCATATGAGTTAATAGAAAACTACAAATATGTGTTTTTATCTAGGCCAAGGAGATTTGGAAAGTCCTTATTTCTCGATACATTAAAGGAGATATTTGAGGGAAATAAAGAGCTTTTTAAGGGACTATACATTTATGACAAGTGGGATTTTGATAAAAAATATCCAGTAATTAAGATTAGCTGGGCAGGGAATTTTCGAACCTTAAAGGGAGTTGAAAGTTGTGCCAGGGAAAATTTTAGAAAGGCCCAGGAGACCTTGGGGATTCAATGTGAGAACAGAGAAGACATGGCAGCCTGTTTTTCAGAACTCATAGACAGAGCAACTAAAAAATACAATCAAAAGGTGGTTATATTAATAGATGAATATGACAAACCAATACTTGATGTAATAGAGAACAGGGATCAGGCAAAGGAAAACAGGGAGTATTTAAGGGGGCTTTATTCAATAATAAAGGACAATGATGCATATGTTAGATTTGCATTTTTAACAGGAGTTAGCAAGTTTTCCAAGGCATCAATATTCAGTGGGCTAAATATGTTAAAGGATATATCCCTGCATCCCAGATTTGGAAACATATGTGGCTATACCCAAAGGGACATTGAGACTGTATTTCTGCCCTATTTAAAAGGTATTGATTTAGACAAGGTGAAAGATTGGTATAATGGATATTATTTTTTAAAAGACAAGCTATATAACCCGTTTGACATATTAAATTTTATTGAAGAGGGATATAAATTTAAGAACTACTGGTTTGATACAGGAACACCTACATTTTTGATTAAATTAATCAAAGAAAATAGA
>NZ_BAAIEW010000063.1:0-971 GCF_054654515.1 Desulfothermus okinawensis JCM 13304
TGGACCTGTGGCTTTATGGTGTTTAGGTCTAGAATGTGTCCTGGGTTTAGACCTACCTCTATGGGTTAATTCCCCTGCTTCCCTAAGAACTCGGTAAAAGGTACTCTCTGATGCTATGTATATTCCTCTATCAGCCAACATTGGAACTATCTTACAAGGGGGTAATTCTTTAAAATCCTTTGAATTACAGGTAGTTAAAATCATCTGTTTCTCTTGTTTAGATAACTTATTAGCAGGATTTCTTAAAACATCCTTTCTCTTGTCCTTTAGAGTATCTCTCTTTTTCCATCGCTGATATGTCCTTGTTGATATTCCAATAAGTTTACACGCCTTTTTCAATCTCGCCCCCTCTTTTTGGGCTTCATCTATAGCTTTATACACAAATTCTTTTTGTTTAAAATCTATCTTGCGTCCTCTTGGTCCCCCAAGATATCCTCCAATTTTTTTTTAAGCACCAATAGAGCTGTAGTCTCTGCTATGGTCTTGTCTTTCTTCCTTATTTCTCTTTCTAACTTGTGAATCTTTTGTTTTAATTGCTTCTCTTTTTTCTTAAACTTCTTACCAGCTTCTATGTCAATATTTTCCAGACAAGCTTGTTTCCATTTATCCAGCGTAGATGGATAGATGCCCTTTTTTCTGCAAAATTCAGATAATTCCATTTCATTCATTGATGCACTTTGAAAAAGAAAATTAAGTTTTTCCTCTGCTGTAAATTTTTTATTCATTGCTTTTCCTTTTTGAGCTTTAATTTTCCATGTCATAACTGTAGTATACGGGATTCCATTCTCCCTTGCAATATCCGCAATAGTCTTTGATGATGCAAGAATCTGTTTGAGTACACTTTCTTTAACATTATCAGGATAAACCATAAAAAAATCTCCTACCGCCCAGGTTAAAATTTCCCCTTCCCCCTAGGGGGAAGGCTAACAAGATAAGAGAACTAACACCCCCTTACCTTATACCAGCCCAGG
>NZ_BAAIEW010000064.1:0-959 GCF_054654515.1 Desulfothermus okinawensis JCM 13304
GGGGTAACAGCTCATGCAAAAACTCAGTACACCTCTCCCAATACTGCTATCTCCACAAAAAAGACAAATAAAGTTACAGCTACCACCACAGGAACATATACCATTGTAGCAAAAGCATATGGATATTACACCCTGAGAATAAATAACTTCACTGTGTTCAGCAACTACAAGGTCTCTGCTACAAAAACATTAAAAACTCATCTTGCCAGTGGATCTGCAGCAACTGTTACAGCCACTGTAAAAATAGGGGCATCTACTATCGCTGCTGCAATAAATAAAATGTCCAAAACCCTCGGAGTCACAGCACAGGTCACTGATAACGGTAAATTAAAACTAAACAATCAAGATGGTGGTAATATCAAAATTACTGAAAGAGCAGGTACAAAAGCAGCAGCAACCGTTCATAGAAAAACCACTGGTACTGTTCATTTTGATGCCAAAACCTATCACAATGTATTTGATGGCGCAAAAGGAATGTTTATTAACCAGAACATGGACAATGGAAACCATCTTATTGCAACTAAAGGATTTACAGGTGGTGCCAGTGACGCATTCACTGCAAATGGTTATAAACTAACTGACGCTGGAGGAACTGCCAATGTAACAGTGATTAGAGGAACTGTGACAATTACCGGTCCTTCTGCCTTTAGATTTACAGATTACTGGGAAAATAATGAAACCACCCATGGAGATCCAAATTTGAGATTTAATGCAGTTGTTACCTCTGCTGGACAAAATGTCACAAAAGGAAAAGTTGATTTTACCAGAACTCTCAATAAATCCACAAATACAAACCTCACTACCCAGGGGGGACTAACTGCTGATGGAATACTCTATAGATTCTCTGCAGCTAATCAGCAAATGTTCTTAAAAACCACAAATATCTTAACTGCTACTAATGCTCAAAAGGCTATCGATAGAATCGATCAGGCTATAAGTGACTTAAATAAATTCAGGGC
>NZ_BAAIEW010000065.1:0-916 GCF_054654515.1 Desulfothermus okinawensis JCM 13304
TCATAACCTTTACACTACTTATAAAAAATTTTAAGTTCAATGTTCAACGTTTTAGGTTCTCTTCATCCTTTACCCTTCTACCTTTCACTAATCACTTTATCCATAACCCAATCAATAAGGAGCTAAAGAAATAGGCAGAAAAGATATTTTATTTAAAGAGCTTAATCCATATTGGCATAAGGGCATTGATACACAAAAGCGCACTAAATCCTATGCCAATAAACCACTGAATAAAGCCCAACCTTTTATCTATGGCTTCAAATCTTTTATCCACAGCTTCAAATCTTGCGTTCATTTCCCTTTGTAGCGCCTCGAACCTTTTGTCCATGGCTTCAAATCGTTTGTCTACGGCCACAAATCTTGCATTTATTTCCCTTTGCAGTGCTTCAAATCTTTTTTCCATTGCCTCAAAACGTGCAGATTCTATTTCCCTCAGGGCCTTTAGCTCTTCTTCAACCCTGACGACCCTTTCCATTAAGGAAAGTTCCCTGGCCCTCTGGTCATTGGAAATGATAAATTCTTCTAACTCTTTTTTTATCAGGTTGCTTATATAGTCCTTTAAATGTCCTTGCAGGAGTTCAGGTGGAATTTTTTCAGAGATGTTGTTTTGTTCTATTATTGTCTCATTCATAACCTTTACACTACTTATAAAAAATTTTTACGTCAACAAGGGATTATTTAATTTAAAATGGCAACATATTGATATGTTATAAAAAATAAGCTATTTAAAGAGCTTAATCCATATTGGCATAAGGGCATTGATACACAAAAGCGCACTAAATCCTATGCCAATAAACCACTGAATAAAGCCAAGTCTTTTATCCACAGCTTCAAATCTTACGTTCATTTCACTTTGCAGAGCCTCAAATCTTTTTTCTATTGCCTCAAAACGTGCAGATTCTATTTCCCTGAGAGT
>NZ_BAAIEW010000066.1:0-889 GCF_054654515.1 Desulfothermus okinawensis JCM 13304
GATATTTTTAGTGCCTTCTGTAGGGCCTCAAGACAAAATCCTACTTCAAGTGTGTTTGATAGCTCCCAGGACAGTACATACCGACTATACCAATCTATTATTGCTACAAGGTACAAAAACCCTCTGCTCATCCTTATATAGGTTATGTCCGTGCTCCACACATGATCAGGCTTTTTGATTGATAAACCCCTTAATAAATAAGGATATTTCTTACATTTATTAGATGATACACTCAGCCTCTTCTTTGGATATATCGCCTCTATTCCCATCAACCTCATCAGCCTCTGTACCCGTTTGCGATTTACCTTGTATCCCTGATGTCTCAGCCATGCCGTCATTCGCCTACTCCCATAAAACGGTGCCTTCGTATATTGTTCATCTATCAGTCTCATCAGTTCCAGATTGTATTCACTCTCTCCTGCTGGCTCGTAATAGTACGCAGACCTGGACAGCCCCAGTAACTCACACTGCCTGTATATCGGTATCTCTGTATTCATTGGCTCTATCATCCTTCGCTTCTCACTTGGTGAGTATCTCAGATTTTTTTTTAAGCCAGTCCAGCTCTACCTTCAACTGTCCTATCTGACGGTATAGTTCTGCCTCAAGTTCCTCTCTGTCCTTTTCCGCCTTTTTCTTCTTGTCTGTAAATATAGATGGTAGTCCCTCAATAAGTTGCTTTCTCCATCGCCTCACCTGGCTTGGGTGTACCCCATATTCACTGGATATCTCTGAGATCGTCTTCTCCGCCTTCAGTGCCTCCAGTGCTATCTTTGCCTTAAATGTTCCGTTGTGCCTCTTCCGGATGTTACCCATCTAATCCTTGCCTCCTCTCTGTCCTTTCAGGCTAACATCCACCTTATTCCTCTGTCCAGTTTTTGGGGTCCATTAT
>NZ_BAAIEW010000067.1:0-845 GCF_054654515.1 Desulfothermus okinawensis JCM 13304
GAGACATCTCTACTGAAAAATAAAAAGACAATTGTATTTCCAGAACAAAAACCAGACATCTTATTCGTTGATGATGAAGAGGGAATTGGTATTGCTTTTTCTGAATTACTTAAGGATCAAGGTTATAATGTAAGGTATATAAAAAGTCCCCAAAATGCCCTGGAAATTGTTGAGAAAGAGGAATTTATACCCCAACTCTTGATATCAGATATGGTGATGCCTCAGATGAATGGAATTGAACTATCAAAAAGATTAAGAAAAAAAATCCCTGACCTAAAATGTCTATTTATTTCAGGATATAGTAAAGACATCCTGTCTATTAAAAAAATATCTAGTGATTTTACTCAGTTTATCCAAAAACCATTTACTTTTGAAAAACTTATAAATAAAATAAATGCACTTTATATGAAGTCTACAACTAACTAAATTTATATAAACTATTTATTTATCCTTTAAGTATTCTAAATTATGTAATCTGTGTTGAAATAGATAGTATCTAAGCTCTTTTGTGCTCAATATTTTGTTTTTCAAGAAAAATTTTCCTATTTTGGGCTGTTGTTTTTTTTGTTGATATAATATAACTTTAAGTTGAAATGGAGAGATATAACCATATTGTATCATAAGTTGTCCAGTTAGACTATCTGATTTTTTGTTTTCTAAAATAAAATATAATTGATTTTTCTCAATATAATTCCATCTAACAGCAATTTCTCCTATTTTATCCCTTTGGGTTTTCTGCCAGATAATAGCCCTGATATAATCTTTCCAGCTTATTACATGGTTATAGTACAGAAATTCAGCAAATTTAAGCTTTCTTTTTGGAATAAATTTAATGTTTCCTTTTT
>NZ_BAAIEW010000068.1:0-838 GCF_054654515.1 Desulfothermus okinawensis JCM 13304
TGCTAACACTACGTCTCCAAATATATTCCCCCATTCTTCAAATGGTCTATTGGTAGTTACTATCACTGAATTTGTTTCATATCTTTGTCTGATGATCTCAAAAAACTCATCCACATAGTTTAATGGAATCTTTTTAAAGCCTATTTCATCTATTATAAGTAAATCCACATGTAAAAATTGCTTTAATACCGAAAAATAGCTCCCATCTCCTTTGGCGGCTACTAATCTTGCTACCATATCATTTGCATGAATAAAAAGAACTTTATACCCTTTTTTTAGGGCCTCTATGCCAATGGCGTTTGCAAGATGAGTTTTGCCTACTCCTGGATTACCCATAAAGATTATATTCTTTTTTTCTTCTATAAACCTACAGCTTCCTACATCTAGCACCTCCTGCTTTTTTAATTCTGGTTGATAACTAAAATCATAACTTATCAGTGTTTTTGAAGAATCAAGTTTAGATTTGGAAAATCTCTTCTTAAATGAATTGTTTTGACGGTTTATTACTTCGTCTTCAAGTAATAATTCAAAAAATTCAAGATAACTTAACCCTTTTTCTATAGCATACTGATTCCTGCTTTCTAATGATTTTGCTATACCTGAAAGCTTTAAATTTATAAGTTTTCTCTTTATCTCTTGCATATTATACCTCACCACAAATAGAGTCATATTGACTTAAATCATTCCCATAGCCACCGGCTTTTACTGATTCATCTGATGAAACATCTTTATCCATATAAAGCCCTTTTTCACATATTCTTTTAACAGATAAATAACTTATAGACTTAAATTCATTAGCCCTTTTACACGATAAATCTACAACTTTATTTCCATATTT
>NZ_BAAIEW010000069.1:0-781 GCF_054654515.1 Desulfothermus okinawensis JCM 13304
ATTTTGTAAACGGGGAAGAATTAGAATGGTTTACTGTGTTTCAATTCCTCATAGGTAATGTAACAACTCCCTGCAAGCATTGGGCATAATTCATCTAATTCAATGTTTCAATTCCTCATAGGTAATGTAACAACATTTTTATTGCCTGTAAAGTTGACTTTTTCAACAAAGTTTCAATTCCTCATAGGTAATGTAACAACTTTTATGGATTTCACTGGTATTTCTGTCAATACTGCGTTTCAATTCCTCATAGGTAATGTAACAACGAAAAATACTTAAAATCAAGAAAGGAGGAAAACCAGTTTCAATTCCTCATAGGTAATGTAACAACTATATTTCCCTTATTAATCCTGTTGATACCTTTCCTTGTTTCAATTCCTCATAGGTAATGTAACAACTGTGGTGGCAGGATTATTTTGCAAAGCTCTAAATAATGTTTCAATTCCTCATAGGTAATGTAACAACTTACACAGGGCTTGCAGTTGATTTTCATTGGGCTGTGTTTCAATTCCTCATAGGTAATGTAACAACATAGAAATGGACTATTAACAGCAGCTAGAAAAATGGGTTTCAATTCCTCATAGGTAATGTAACAACATGAAAAACAAATAAAGAAACTTAATCAAGAAAATTAGTTTCAATTCCTCATAGGTAATGTAACAACAAGCCCAGTTTGGGTTTTAAAAAAGGAGGAGAACTAGTTTCAATTCCTCATAGGTAATGTAACAACCCGTCTAGATAACGGTCAGTATTCAAGCCCAATATGTCAGGAAAGATGTCG
>NZ_BAAIEW010000070.1:0-748 GCF_054654515.1 Desulfothermus okinawensis JCM 13304
GTCAGTTAGTGTAGTGTTGGAATCAGTGGTATAAGAATATAGAGTTCCATTATGATAAAAAGAGAGAGTAATTCCATCTTCAATTAGAGTAGCATTATCTGGTTCAGGGATTCCTTGAGTTACGCCAGTTGCAGGATCACCATCATCCACCCCAATTATAAGGTGATGGGCCTTAGCAAGATGATTTACAGTTAAAGAGTGAGTCCCGGTATGTGCGGAATTAGAGACAGTAGCAGATGCTACATCTTCATCAGAAGAAGAAGCAGATTTGGTGAGGAAAGAAGAGGAGGTATCTATATTATCAGCTGCCTGATACAGATCAATGAGTTTAGAACTAAGGGAGGTATAGTTGTCTTTTCTTGCCTGCTCGCTCTGTATGTCCTGCTCAATGGGAGTGAGTAGTTGCAATTGCTTTACATGTACCAGTTGATCCACTATGTCATCTGGTAAGCCACTGGGCCTACCATTGGGATATGCATTGTATATGGAGCCAAGTGCCATTTAGTACTTCTCCTTAATGTAATATTATAGTCCCTGCAGGAGCTGTAGTGCAATTGCCGGATTCTGATTGGCCTGTGCAAGCATTGCAGCAGCTGCCTGACGTTTGATATTGTTTTGTGTAAGCTCTGCTGCTTCTTTTGCAACATCTGCATCCACTATCCTGGAATTTGCATCTATTAGTTTTTGTACATAGTTATTCAAATTATTAATTGTAGACTCCAGTCTATTTTGGGTAGCACCAAGAGTG
>NZ_BAAIEW010000071.1:0-717 GCF_054654515.1 Desulfothermus okinawensis JCM 13304
ATGGAAACGTGAGCAAACCCTTCCAACCATTTTGAGTCTTCAGGAAGTGAGAAAGATCATTTATGCACTTCCCACCTTACAAAGCCATACCTTTTATCTCACGTTATACTCCCTGGGATTGCGTCTCAGGGAAGCGACTTCATTGCAGGTAAGGGATATCCTCTCTGATCGAGGTCTGGTTCATGTCCATAGGGGTAAAGGGGATATGGACCGGATGGTCCCTCTACCGAAAATCACATTATTGACTTTACGCAAATACTATAAAACCCATGGTAACCTCAAATGGATTTTTCCCGCCCTGGGCCACAATGGAGGAAAAGACTCCCAATTTGCAAAAAATCACGTCAGTGATAGTGGAGTCCAGGGAGTCTTACAACGCACAGTGAAACGTCTGGGGTTTAAAAAACATATCCATCCCCATGTCTTTCGCCATGCCTACGCAACACATCTGCTGGAAGCTAATATCCCTATACGGCATGTCCAAAAAATCCTGGGACATAAAACATTACAAAGCACTATGGTTTATCTGCATGTTACCACACAGGCCCAAACCGATTCCCATGAAAGGATATCCCAGGTGATGCAGGGGGTGTTGTCATGAGCGCTATTCAAAAAATCTTCCAAATCTATGGGCCGAAATATCTGGATCTTTATGGAGACAGAATGCCTAAAATCCATAAAAAGACCATCCAGGATATCACTGATTGCAGAAGAGGG
>NZ_BAAIEW010000072.1:0-695 GCF_054654515.1 Desulfothermus okinawensis JCM 13304
AGGTCTTTGTCTCAGCTTTATTCCCTTCATATATATCAAAACTTATGGGAAATCCGTCAGAATCTATAAGCAAAGACAAAACAATCTGAACATCATTCATCTTATAATCCTTGCTCAGACCAAATTTCCTTAACTCATCTTCCTTTTGACTCTCAAAATACAAAGTGGTTACATCAAAAAAACACACCTTTACTTCTCTATTAATAAGATTCAAGCTCCTTCTAAACAAATATTCTTCTAATTCTTCCTTGATCTCATCAAGAATATCTAAAGATTTATATAAATCCTGAAGTGAGAGTTCTTCATTTAAATACAAAAACATATCCCTGAGATTGAAATAACCGAGTTTGGATAATTCACTAACTAAAAGCCTGTTAATTACCAAAGAGAAAATTACCTTAACAAAATCAAAAACAATCTTCCTTTTTTGAATCATTCTCGTAAAAAATTCACTAAGCTTATACTTGTCCCACATTTTTTTAATAATAACATAAGAGTAGTTTTTGATATTAGCCCCATGGGTATTAATTTTATCAATAGGCACAAAGACATTATCTCCATAAAGTTCAAAAAGTTTTTCAAATGCAGGAAATAGTTCAGCCACCTTATCAGCTCTGCCTAAATTAACAATAGTCTTATGCCTAACCTTGTTGTCTTTGGTTCTATAAGATTGAACGATTCTAAGATATTCAAAA
>NZ_BAAIEW010000073.1:0-681 GCF_054654515.1 Desulfothermus okinawensis JCM 13304
CGGAGTTTGTCAATAAAGATGTCGCCAAAAGCCATACCATTTTTTCCATCAAGCAGCCTTTTTACATTGTTGTTCATTAACTGGATTAAGGTCTACTGTAAGGACTGGATCCCAGTTGCGAATATTTCCAGACCAGCGCACTGGATGTTTGGACCGGGCCTTTTTATAAACCTCTTTACGCCTTGCTAAGATCTCAATATCTAGCCCTGAATGTCTTTGCTCAGGGGTAACAAACTGGATTTTACTATGATAATGCTTAGTATTATACCATGTAACAAACTCTAAACACCATCTTCTGGCTTCTTCTATATTTGCAAATCTACCAGGATATTGAGGACAATATTTAACTGTCTTAAAGAGAGATTCTATATAGGGATTATCATCACTAACATGGGGACGACTAAAAGAACGGATAATCCCTAAATTTTGCATGGTGGCTAACATGGTAGATCCCTTCATGGGTTTGCCATTATCTGAATGGATTACCAAGCCCTCTCCTGTTATCTTTTCTTTAAGAAGAGCACGTTTAAGCACTTTTGTAGCTAAATTACTCCTTTGTTCACCATATACTTCCCAGCCTACAATCTTACGGCTATAAATATCAATATACATGTAAAGATAGAAGAACATCCCCTGGACACAGGTAGGTAAGTAGGTGATATCCCAGGTCCACACCTGATT
>NZ_BAAIEW010000074.1:0-646 GCF_054654515.1 Desulfothermus okinawensis JCM 13304
GGCTCCGTCCAAAATAGATTTCTTCAGGAGTTCTATACCCAAGAGATTCATGGAATCGCTCCAATAATATTGGGAGGTGTTTCAAAAACTGTGTAATACAAAGAGAACTAAGAAGAAAAGATATAAAAGATTCATTTAGCACCGTAAGAGAAAATTTAAGGACCCTGGTGAGAGTAACAACCACCATGAAAACCAAACAAAAAAAGGTAGTTCATTTAAGACAGACATCAGAACCAGAGCCATATCACATAAAGATACTTAATGCCTTAGATATACCACTAAAAGCCCTAAAAAGAGTAATAAAAATCAGTTAGTTAGAAAATTTGTAGTAAAAAAAATGAATTGCAATTATTACAATATGTTATCAAAAATTTTGATAAACTTGGGTTAAATGCTCCGTTGTGCCTCTTCCGGATGTTACCCATCTAATCCTTGCCTCCTTTCTGTCCTTTCAGGCTAACATCCATCTTATTCCTCTGTCCAGTTTTTGGGGTCCATTATATCTAGTAACTTTAAAGCCTTTTTGCCCATTCAACTGTCAAAGTCGGGAAAAAATTTAAAACTTACAGGGGAATTTTAAGAGACTTTGGCTTAATGCTTTTTATCCTTAGGTCTGTTAGCTTGCTCATACCCAAAGCCTTGCTTG
>NZ_BAAIEW010000075.1:0-628 GCF_054654515.1 Desulfothermus okinawensis JCM 13304
TAAGTTACTTCTAATTCTGGTTTCTTGAGAGCCTCGTTGTTACATTACCTATGAGGAATTGAAACCTTAGTTCTTTTAAACTGCACTCACGTGCAAGTTTTAGTTGTTACATTACCTATGAGGAATTGAAACAAATATATGTTTTATATTAGATACTATATTTATTTGAGTTGTTACATTACCTATGAGGAATTGAAACCCTTATTCCCAACTTGCCCACTCCCCCTCGCTTTCAGTTGTTACATTACCTATGAGGAATTGAAACAACACTATGAAGAGCTTATCCGCCAAGAACACATATCGTTGTTACATTACCTATGAGGAATTGAAACATTTCTTCTTTTTCTTCTATCATCTTTTTTTGTATGTTGTTACATTACCTATGAGGAATTGAAACGCGCTTGATTTTCTGATTATATTAACTTCTAAATTAGGTTGTTACATTACCTATGAGGAATTGAAACATATTTTGTAAAATAAATTGATTTAGTCTATTTTCCGGTTGTTACATTACCTATGAGGAATTGAAACAATGTTATCTCTCGCAAAGTTATTTCGGTTTTATCTTGTTGTTACATTACCTATGAGGAATTGAAACATGAGATAAAGAATTTTTGGATATTGTTTA
>NZ_BAAIEW010000076.1:0-548 GCF_054654515.1 Desulfothermus okinawensis JCM 13304
AGGATTATAGGAGAGTTTAGCCCTCCTAAGACCCCTGTCTCCAAGGTCCTGTTCTCTGTTTCCCGACCTTGACAGTTTCCAGTATTAACAGTTATATTTTTAAGTTATTGTATATTAAGAGATTCAATCAAATTGGTAGGTTATGGGGGATTAACATTTAAAAATACAGAATTTTGTAGTCCTAACTTTTATATTTTTTGTAATTAGTTATCGACTTTATTTAAGTCTATTGGTAGCATTTGATTGAAGTCAAACATAGGGAAACGGGATGTTTTTGAAAATATCTAGGGTAAAGGGTTTTGAATATCTTAGAATCGTTCACTCTTATAGAACCAAAGACAATAAGGTTAGGCATAAGACTATTGTTAATTTGGGCAGAGCTGATAAAGTGGCTGAACTATTTCCTGCATTTGAAAAACTTTTTGAACTTTATGGAGATAATGTCTTTGTGCCTATTGATAAAATTAATACCCATGGTGCTAATATCAAAAACTACTCTTATGTTATTATTAAAAAAATCTGGGACAAGTACAGGCTTAGTGAATGAC
>NZ_BAAIEW010000077.1:0-524 GCF_054654515.1 Desulfothermus okinawensis JCM 13304
ACATTACCCCTTCTTCAATAATTATTTATGAAAAATCAGTGAGTTCCAAAGAAGAAGACATAGGAAGAATTTTTAAGGGGGAAATAACTCTAGATGAATTTTTAGAGGAAATAGATAAAAAAATCATACTAAAGACTCTGGAAAAAACCCATGGCAATAGAAAAGAAGCTGCAAAAATACTTGGACTCAATCCAAGGCAGCTTAGATACAGACTGGAAAAATATAAGATTCAATAATGGCTATTCTTTTTCTCTCCAGATTTTCGCTCCTAGCTTTTGTAGTTTTTTCTCCATATTCTCATAACCCCTGTCTAAATGATAAATCCTCCTCACAATGGTTCTGCCTTGTGCAGCAAGTCCAGCCAGCACAAGGGCAGCACTTGCCCTAAGATCAGATGCCATAACAGGTGCACCTTTAAGGGGTTTTCCTCCCCTAATTACTGCTGTATCCCCTGCAACTTTTATATCTGCCCCAAGCCTCATGAGCTCCAATGCCTGCATAAACCTATTCTCAAAAATGGTCTC
>NZ_BAAIEW010000078.1:0-504 GCF_054654515.1 Desulfothermus okinawensis JCM 13304
TTTAGTGCCTTCTGTAGTGCCTCAAGACAAAATGTGTTTGATAGCTCCCAGGACAGTACATACCGACTATACCAATCTATTATTGCTACAAGGTACAAAAACCCTCTGCTCATCCTTATATAGGTTATGTCCGTGCTCCACACATGATCAGCCTCTTCTTTGGATATATAGCCTCTATTCCCATCAACCTCATCAGCCTCTGTACCCGTTTGCGATTTACCTTGTATCCCTGATGTCTCAGCCATGCCGTCATTCGCCTACTCCCATAAAACGGTGCCTTCGTGTCATTGTTCATCTATTAGTTTCATTAGTCCCAGATTGTATTCACTCTCTCCTGCTGGCTCGTAATAGTACGTAGACCTGGACAGCCCCAGTAACTCACACTGCCTGTATATCGGTATCTCTGTATTCATTGGCTCTATCATCCTTCACTTCTCACTTGGTGAGTATCTCAGATTTTTTTTTAAGCCAGTCCAGCTCTACCTTCAATTGTCCTATCTGACG
>NZ_BAAIEW010000079.1:0-500 GCF_054654515.1 Desulfothermus okinawensis JCM 13304
TCTAAGGGTATAATATCTACAATATCCTCCATGGGCTGGTCCAGTAGTGCGTCTAAAAGGGAAAACAGACCAAGTAAAAACAACTCATCCTCTGTGTGATCTGTTTTTATAAAATCTTTTAAACCCATTAAAAAATATCCCCTAATAGTAGATTGGCGAATGATCTCCAGTCCCCTGTCTGTTGGGTTTATGATGCTTAGCAAAAATATTCTACACCATTTTATTACATTTTCATACCCAAGCAGATTTATGGCCTGTCGTATATATTTTATTTTATTGGGAAGTCCTATTGCAGGAGAATTGATGTAGTTTAAAAGTTTATAACTTAACGTAAGGTCAGTTTTTATTGTATTTTCTAATTCATCTATATTATTTTCGTTTTTTTTTGAAAAAAAAGCCAAAAGTTTTAATTTAGTGATAGTGGTTGAGGGTATGGATTTGCCTTTAACTACTTCTGGCTTTTGAAAGAAAAAACCTTGAAATAGGTCACTTCCCATTTC
>NZ_BAAIEW010000080.1:0-499 GCF_054654515.1 Desulfothermus okinawensis JCM 13304
CCTATCTGGTAATCTCTTTACAACAGGAGCCACAGAGCAGGAAGATGCACAGGCTGGAGAGGATGCTTCAATAAATGTTGATGGGGTAGATTATACAAGGTCATCAAATGAAATAGATGATATAATTGATGGACTTACCATAAATATACAAAATACAGGATCTGCAACTATTACAGTAACACTGGATACAGATACCATAACCTCCAACATCCAAAAATTAATTGATGCTTATAACAACTTTGATCAATTTATGGATGAAAATGCATCCTATGACCTGGAATCCAAAAAAGCAGGTGCACTTCTTGGAGACTCCATTGCCAGAACTGCTCAAAACAACATAAGATCTATCCTCTCAGGAATAGTCCCAGGAACAGGTGATAATGCATATCAATACCTATCTCAAATAGGCATTGAGTTTAAAGACGATGGCACCATTGAACTTGATGAAAACACATTAACAAATGCCTTAGTAGCACACCCAGATGATGTCTCTGCCCTG
>NZ_BAAIEW010000081.1:0-484 GCF_054654515.1 Desulfothermus okinawensis JCM 13304
CCCAATATTCCCCACTGCTGCCTCCCGTAGGAGTCTGGGCCGTGTTCCAGTCCCAGTGTGGCCGACCACCCTCTCAGGCCGGCTACCCATCGTCGCCTTGGTGGGCCGTTACCCCACCAACTAGCTAATGGGACGCAGACCCATCCCAGGGCGCGTGCTTGTAAACAGAGGCACGCTTTCCCATACCTGACCTCAGTCAAGTATAGCTCATACGGTATTAGCACCCCTTTCGAAGTGTTATCCCGTACCCCAGGGTAGGTTGTCTACGCGTTACTCACCCGTCCGCCGCTCTACTCGTACCCCAAAGGATACTTTCGCGCTCGACTTGCATGTGTTAGGCACGCCGCCAGCGTTCATTCTGAGCCAGGATCAAACTCTCAGGTTATATAATACAACCTATAAACAGTCCCTTACCTCAGAGACTCGCTTCCTTACCTTTCTACCCCCCCATTCCTATAACTATCTACCCCTTGTCAATGAACTG
>NZ_BAAIEW010000082.1:0-475 GCF_054654515.1 Desulfothermus okinawensis JCM 13304
AAATTTAGAGAGCAGGGCATATGAGGTCTTTAAGGACAACCAAAGAAGGCTTAAGATTCAATGTGAGAACAGAGAAGATATGGCGTCTTGTTTTGATGAATTGATCAAATTATCTTATGAGAAATATAACCAGAAAGTAGTAATATTAATAGATGAATATGACAAGCCAATACTTGATGTAATAGAGAACAGGGATCAGGCAAAGGAAAACAGGGAGTATTTAAGGGGGCTTTATTCAATAATAAAGGACAATGATGCATATGTTAGATTTGCATTTTTAACAGGTGTTAGCAAGTTCTCAAAGGCATCAATATTCAGTGGTCTGAATATGTTAGAAGATATATCCCTAAGCCCCAGGTTTGGTAATATTTGTGGATATACTCAAAAAGACATAGAAACCACTTTTTTGCCTTATTTACAAGGTGTTGATTTAAAAAAGGTAAGGGATTGGTATAATGGGTATTATTTTTTAAAG
>NZ_BAAIEW010000083.1:0-474 GCF_054654515.1 Desulfothermus okinawensis JCM 13304
TAGAATAGACCTTTTAATCATAGACGAATTGGGATACCTTGAAATAGGCAAACACGCAGCCTCTTTATTTTTTAAGCTCATTTCAAAAAGATATGAAAGGACTTCAACTATAGTAACTACTAATAAACCCTTTGATGAGTGGGGGGATATCTTTGGGGATGAAGTGGTAGCTGCTGCCATCCTTGATAGGCTGCTACACCACTCCTACCCCTTTCTCATTCAAGGAAAAAGTTACAGGATGAAAGAGTTGTTTGATAAGAAACAAAAATAATTTTTTTTGTCTAACTCTATGGGTGGGTCAATTTTCGTGAAAAAAACGGGTTAATTTTCGTGACAATTGACATCCGCTTAAAAAATATTTTAGATATCTTATCCAAATCTTCTTTACTAACTCTCTCCCACTTCTTCCAGTACATCTTAGAATTTAAAGCAAATATATCTACTGGTCGGATTAGATGTATAGCAGTTTTTTTA
>NZ_BAAIEW010000084.1:0-463 GCF_054654515.1 Desulfothermus okinawensis JCM 13304
AAAGATGGATATGAACTCAGGCTAACAAGACTGATTTCTGAAAATGTTAGAATACCTGTTATAGCTTCAGGAGGGGCAGGAAATCCACAGCATATGGTGGATGCAGTAACTAAAGGCAAGGCATCTGCAGCCCTTATTGCATCAATTGTTCACTATGGAGAATATACAATAAAAGAGATTAAGGAACACATGAATAAACAGGGAGTTCCTGTAAGGATGAGGTGGTAAAACATTTATTTATCCTGGTAAATAATTCTTCCTGTATCTCTAAAATCATATCCAGGAAATTTTTCAGAATATAAGGAAATATTAATTGGATCTAAAAGGGATAAAAATTTCTGTATATGATATAGTTCAAAATCTTCTCTTTGAATTACAATATCAAACTGTTCTAATGTGATTGGTATAAAATCCAAATCTAAGATATCTGCTATGTATCTTATACCTATTCCAACATCAGCTC
>NZ_BAAIEW010000085.1:0-456 GCF_054654515.1 Desulfothermus okinawensis JCM 13304
TAAAAGATTACATGCTAATAAATGGCAAAAACCAGAGCCAAAATTTAAAGGCGCACTTCCAAAATTACACTCTATCTTCTATAAAACTTTTGAAACCGATGATTCCTCCTTGGAGAATTTATATGCCTTTACACAAAATTCTTGACAAGTGCCTACCATACAAAATATCCAACACTTCACCTTTTTATTCCGCTTGCTATCATAAAAATATCCAGCATAGCCAAAGTCTACCTGGGCCTCTTCTCCTGGTGGAGATATCAATGGAATATATACTTTACCAGGACCCTTTAACTTCCTTATATATTTCTTTACACAACTATAACTAACTGACAAATCGTATTGTTGAACCAGACTCTTATGGATTAATACCCCAGATAATCCTTCTGAAAGATATTCTATTATCTCTTCTCTATAAGGCTCTAATACACTCTTCCTTGAAAATTTAGGTGGGTTAAT
>NZ_BAAIEW010000086.1:0-448 GCF_054654515.1 Desulfothermus okinawensis JCM 13304
ACTGGATATGCCTATTGGTAGTTTTTTCATAACATTTGCTCCAGGTACTTAAAATTTTTTTCTCTATTTGGCTAAATCCTCAATTCTTCATTTTCGGTTATCAATCAAAAGCAATTATGAATTGATCTTCTCCCATTCAAAATTAACCACATTCCTCTCTTTTGAGCTAAACTCTATGCCTATTAAATATATCTTATCTGATTTATCTAAATACTTCTCATGATATTTTTTTTGTTTTATCTGCCTTAGTGCTTCTCCTTTTTTACCGTCCACCTTAAACTCTATTATGTAAATCTTATCATCTAGTAGCACTGTTAAATCTATCCTGCCATGATTTGTCACATCCTCTCCTATTATATCAAATCCAAGGGACTGAAGATATGCATATACCACTGATGCATAAAATCCTTCATATTCATCTATTTTGTTCTTTGTAAAATAATTATAT
>NZ_BAAIEW010000087.1:0-425 GCF_054654515.1 Desulfothermus okinawensis JCM 13304
GAGACCATATTTTCCTGGCCAGGCATTGGTCTTATGGCATATCAGGCAATCCTGGCCAGGGATTATCCCCTTATCTTGACCCTTAATTTTATATCTGCAGTACTGGTATTGATTGGTACCTTTGTGTCAGATCTATTGTATATGATAGTTGATCCAAGGATAAGGATGTAAATATTTTATACTCTTCTAAACACCCTCTGTCCATAGGGAGTATCTTCTATTATATACCCTTTTTCCCTGAGCCTTAATCTAATTTCATCTGCCTTGTGAAAATTTTTAGCCTTCTTGTATTCTTCACGTATCTTGCATAACTCTTTAACTTCCTGAGGTAGTTTTTGTTTGTTTATTGGGAGTTTTGTTTCATCAATTATCTTTAATATAGAAGCAACATCCTGTAGTTTTTCCCATATCAATTTGCCCTCTTT
>NZ_BAAIEW010000088.1:0-422 GCF_054654515.1 Desulfothermus okinawensis JCM 13304
AATAAATATTTTATCGTATGGAATAAAAGGAATATCTGCCCAAAAGATTGTTCAAACGGTATTGGACGACCTTAAAAAATTTACCGGCAAGGCTCCACAATCAGATGACATAACTATTATGGTTATGAGATGGTTTGGTGACAGGGACAACTAACGATTCCTAACCCTATCCATATCCCTAACAGACCAGTGATATATTTCCTCGCCTGCTTTCCGAGCAAAAATATTGGGAGCAATATCTTTTTGGCTATCAAAAGTGGAGGGATTTTGTAAAACAAGGGCACTTCCAGTAGAAAAATAAAAAGGAATTACACCTGCAAAAAAATATTTCTCTTTCCACAATATATCCAGCCACTCATTAAGACATGGGCTGGACAAATTCAGATAAATAGACCGAACAGGATCTCTACTTAATTTTTTAA
>NZ_BAAIEW010000089.1:0-389 GCF_054654515.1 Desulfothermus okinawensis JCM 13304
AACTAGTTTTTTAAAAATATTATCCAATCTGCCTATTCTTTTTTAGCTCCGATTATTGATTGGGTTATGGATCAAGTGGCAATAGGCAGATTCCTCGTTAACATGACCCGATTTTCGATTTTCGGTTCACGGTTTACGATTCAAGTAGGGAAGCTACCATTCAGAACTTGAAATATCGGAGTTAATGGGATAAACAAATTATGCAATATATTTTTTAAGCTCAGGATGGTTGGTGAGAAATGAGATCAGTGTTATGTTTTGGATCGATTTTTTCTTGTTATATGCCTTTAATACCTGTTTAATAAAAATATAGGATAGAGATGTATCTTTTTCAAATAGCTCTTTTAGTTTAATTACATCAACCTCAATGAGTCCTGTCAGACCTTCAT
>NZ_BAAIEW010000090.1:0-388 GCF_054654515.1 Desulfothermus okinawensis JCM 13304
AGAGAGGATTAAAAATGCAGTTCAATAGTATTAAGGCTAAAAAATGGATTTACACAGATTATGTTACAGGCTCGAGTAGACAAAAGTTTTATTATTAATGCTTTAAAACTTTCTGGTTTCTCTTGTATAATAAAACTTTCTATCTCTTCCCAAAGTGAATACATCTGGGGTTTTAATTGTTTTCTAGGTTTAGTTACAACATCAATTCCACCTTCTTTCCTCAAAATATCATTATCTTCATAAACAGCTCTAATAATATGTCTTTTTTTATTATCTCGTTCAGTAACCAGATTATGTATTCCTTCCTTTGTTAACATATATTCAACAATTGGAATGCGATGAGATTTGAATTTACTGAGTTTTTTATCTGTTAATTCTTGTCTGTTTA
>NZ_BAAIEW010000091.1:0-384 GCF_054654515.1 Desulfothermus okinawensis JCM 13304
ATGCTGATTCGTATCCCAGCATCCTCAAGTCTTCCAGTAAATTCCTTGCTCGTAAACTGTGAACCCTGATCACTGTTGAATATCTCTGGTCTGGATATCTTTAGTGCCTTCTGTAGTGCCTCAAGACAAAATCCTACTTCAAGTGTGTTTGATAGCTCCCAGGACAGTACATACCGACTATACCAATCTATTATTGCTACAAGGTACAAAAAACCTATGCTCATCCTTATATAGGTTATGTCCGTGCTCCACACATGATCAGGCTCTTTGATTGATAAACCCCTTAATAAATAATGTTAAAGGTACAAAAATTCCCCAGTAAAAGGCCCTTAAAAATCCCCACCTAAGGATGTTAACCTCCCTTCAACAAGCAATTAAGTTGGA
>NZ_BAAIEW010000092.1:0-374 GCF_054654515.1 Desulfothermus okinawensis JCM 13304
GCTTTTAAAGCTTCTATAGAACTGGTAGATAAAAATAGGCTTTCTACGATATGGGAGTATTCCTGTGGAAGATACCTACTATATTTTGGAATAGAGGATGGAAAGAAGCTGGAAGTTCTTGTGCGAGGGATATTAACTTTTAAAGGAGTGTTATTTAGATACAGGGTTCTTGGATAAAAACCATTAGCATATTCTTCTGTGTTTTCTTTTAAGTAAATATTCCTCTCTTCCTTCATAATGGTATTAAGGATCAAAGGAACTACAGAGAGTTTAATTTTTTCATAGAAATCTTGGGAAGATAACTTGCCAGATATCAGGTTTTGTATTAATTCATCTAAGAGATTGTTTAACGTGTCTTTATTCATTATTTTACT
>NZ_BAAIEW010000093.1:0-353 GCF_054654515.1 Desulfothermus okinawensis JCM 13304
GATGGTCTGAGGTGACCCCGATTGTTTTCTTACTCTTTCAAGAGCAGACTTGAGTCGTTCTGCATTGGCAGGGGATCGAAGGAGGTGTGCAGTCTCAAGAATCCCTGCTAATTCGTCCGCTGCTATCATAGCAACATCCTCGCTGCCACGCCGTTTAATAAAAACAATCTCACGATTTTCAACAACTTCGTCAATTAACGATGCAAAACGAGCTCTTGCATTTGTATATGTTGTTTGAATTGCCATATATACCTCCCGATCAATATGTACATATTAACTGTACATGTTTAAAGTATACATGTCAAGGGATAGGCCTAACCCAAGTTTATCAAAATTGCGATTCCATGAATCTC
>NZ_BAAIEW010000094.1:0-349 GCF_054654515.1 Desulfothermus okinawensis JCM 13304
GATGAAACTTGTTAGTTAGGTTCAAAGATAAAATCTCAATTATCTATCAAACCAAATGCCTTTAGATATGCATCTGTAGCATTTTTTATAGTATAAGGCCTTGCAGCTTTTTTTAGAAAATTAGCAGGTAAAGGATTTTTTATAACTTGAATGATTGCTTCTGCCATCTTTTTATAATCCCTTAGAGGTACTAAAGGTCCGTATTTTCCATTTTGTAATATTTCCCTAGATCCACTTGGACAATCTGTAGATATTGCAGGAGTTCCCAAGGCTAAAGCCTCTATAAGACTAACAGGCAGGCCTTCCCATAAAGAACTTAAAACAAAAACATCAGCATGAGCCATATATC
>NZ_BAAIEW010000095.1:0-306 GCF_054654515.1 Desulfothermus okinawensis JCM 13304
TTGCTGCTGTGTATTGAGACAGCTCCATCTCCATTAGCCTTGTCCGTTGGATTTATGTCTTGGAACAGGGATATATTCCACAGAAGGTGTCCTTTTTACAGGTTGAGGATAGAGGCTCATGAGTTGAATTACCTCAACAGGAATATCTGTAGTGACATTTAGACCCAAAGACTTTGCCTCTTCATAAGTTATTGGATAATCATGGGTCCATGTGCCGGTAGATAAGAGTTTTGCTAGATTTTTGGCCTTATCATCCTCATATTTGTCTTTTAAAAGTTCATAAACAGCAGATTCTAACTGGATTAT
>NZ_BAAIEW010000096.1:0-296 GCF_054654515.1 Desulfothermus okinawensis JCM 13304
AGGGGAAAGATGCTTTTTTTTTGAAGCTAGTGCCTCTTTATAAACAGAACACGCCCTAACAAAATTTTGCGCCCATGAGGGAATGTGTAGACCATGTATGTGATTATATGAGGCAAAAGTGTTTTTGTATAGGAGACCGTCTTTTCCCTGTAAAATTCCCTTGCCCCTTTTTAGATCCAGGACAAATATCACGTCATCTCCTTTAATTTCACAACTGGAATAGTGGAATTCATGACCTAAAAATTGAGTACCTTCCTTGAAAAAGGGGTTGGAAATCAATGATATGGCCCTTGTAT
>NZ_BAAIEW010000097.1:0-294 GCF_054654515.1 Desulfothermus okinawensis JCM 13304
GCAAGCACAGGAAGACCTACAAGACTATGAAGAACAAATGGTTAAAAAATACTCTAATCTCGAAGAAGTGGTACTAAAATACAAAACTATTCAAGAACAATTCGACTCATATATTGAACAATGGAAGAACTTAAGTAAATAATGTTTAATTATGAATTTTGAATTGTTCTCTGGAACTTAATTATTTGTAACTTCTAAAACCATCAGGATTCTAGGATTTCCTCTTTATTAACATTCTAAATCCATTTTTCCTGTTGACTTAGGAAGTTTTCCTGAATATTGTGCTAGATATGG
>NZ_BAAIEW010000098.1:0-294 GCF_054654515.1 Desulfothermus okinawensis JCM 13304
CTATCTTTTTTATCCTTTAAGGCTCTTTTATCTGAGTAGGTAAGTACTAACTTGTGATTTAGCTCTATTTCTTTATATTGAGATTTTTCTTTGACCTTTTTCTTTTCTTTTATCTCTGTCTCTTTATAGGCATATAAGCCCTCTTCTTCACTATAATCTATAACTTGATACCCCTCTTTGTCTAAAACTAAATCTTCTATCTTGGTATTTTTAAATCTGTAACCTACTATATATTCATAACCCCTTTTTTTAATCTCTGACAAATTTAAACTACTGCTTATACCTCTATCCGCT
>NZ_BAAIEW010000099.1:0-290 GCF_054654515.1 Desulfothermus okinawensis JCM 13304
TGTGCCCTCTGATCCTGCTAGGAGTGTAATGATAAATAGGCCTTATATTTAAATCTGTCTTTAATTCTCTAAAGGACTTCTCTATATTATAAATTTGAGTATGGATCTTTATTATCTTCAGGGGAGATAAACTCATATCTGAACAGGCTATGGCATAATATCCATCGTATCTTTTGTCTTTTTCTATTTTGGTTATATCCAGTTCATATCTGATCTTTTCACCATCACAATACTTCCTTAAATACTTCTCTTTGCCTTTTATTTTATTGTTTTCAATCTTCTTCATTAAT
>NZ_BAAIEW010000100.1:0-281 GCF_054654515.1 Desulfothermus okinawensis JCM 13304
GACATGCTGAAGGAATCTTCTGATAAACTCCATGGCATCAAGCGCCATGGTTTTCCATGTTTTCTTTTGGCGATTCTTATAGAGAAAAGTAATGACACCGTTTTCAATGCTTTTGATGCGGTTGTTGGAGATGGCGACGCGGAACACGTACCTTGAAAGGTATCGAAGGGAGTTTTGCCCTTTTCCCACTGCCTGACTATGAACGACCCATTGCTTCTTCCAGAGGTCAGGGTTGATTTTATTGAGGAGCTTGGCCTTTTTCATAGCATCCCTGAATTTAG
>NZ_BAAIEW010000101.1:0-271 GCF_054654515.1 Desulfothermus okinawensis JCM 13304
TATAAGATATTTAACAGAAGATAAACGCCCTGCAAAAATGAGGCGGTCTTTAAGGAGTGCATTAAAAAAAGAAGATATCAATTCTTTAAAAAATACCTTAATTTCCCTCTTTGCCTCAATTCCCTATAATTATTTTACAAAAAACAAGCTAGATGAATATGAAGGATTTTATGCGTCAGTGGTATATGCATATCTTCAGTCCCTTGGATTTGATATAATAGGAGAGGATGTAACCAATCATGGCAGGATAGATTTAACAGTGCTACTAGAC
>NZ_BAAIEW010000102.1:0-267 GCF_054654515.1 Desulfothermus okinawensis JCM 13304
TGCTTGATATAAAGTCTCAATAATATCTTTCATCACTTTCTTGAGAATACCATCCAACCCTTCAGAATCTTTAACTTTCCCCTCTTTGTACAATTTGATTATCTCTTCTTTGTTTACTAACATAAAAAACAACCTCCTTTTTAAGGCTTCTCTCCCCAAGCTCCCCTAGGGGAGCTTGACTATCTCTTTTTTCTCCTTCCTGCAATACCTTAATCCTTTCCCCTATCTTGCCTTAAAAAGGATTTACACAGTTTTTGAAACACCTCC
>NZ_BAAIEW010000103.1:0-264 GCF_054654515.1 Desulfothermus okinawensis JCM 13304
ATGACTCATGGTATCTTCTTGCCGGCTTGCAGGTCGGTATCTTCTACCCGACAAGGTAAAAAGAAAAAAGGAAGATACCATGAGCCATTTAATCAAGCGTTTTAAGGAAGATCTACAGTTAGCCGGTTATGCAAAAAGAAGCATAGATTCCTATGCCAGTTCAGTACTACGTCTACAGCGTTTTTATAATATACCACTAGAAGATATCACCGAAGAGGAGCTGCGTCAATATTGGCTTTGTTGTCAGAGTGAATTCGGCTGGAG
>NZ_BAAIEW010000104.1:0-258 GCF_054654515.1 Desulfothermus okinawensis JCM 13304
AGCTAATTTTTTTTAGACTCGCATGAGCACATGAAAACATTTCTTTATAAACGACCTTTTGATGAGATCTGGCGACCTCCCGAAGGCCCTGGGGGAGGGTTATAGTTAAAAGGAAATAATGGGTAGGGAGAAGTTTTTCCATCTGTTTTTGTAGCCATTGATCCGATTTACTCTGCTGGCATGTTGGACAATGCCGGTTTCCGCAGCAACAGGGAATGGACTGTACAGTTCCACAGTGATGACAGGCATAAAGAATAA
>NZ_BAAIEW010000105.1:0-257 GCF_054654515.1 Desulfothermus okinawensis JCM 13304
TTCAGGGAGATAATAGAAGGGGACTATGTTTATGTGGACAAGACAAAAGAGGCATATGAGTTAATAGAAAACTACAAATATGTGTTTTTATCTAGGCCAAGGAGGTTTGGAAAGTCCTTATTTCTCGATACATTAAAGGAGATATTTGGGGGAAGTAAAGGGCTTTTTAAGGGGCTCTATATCTATGATAAATGGGATTTTGATAAAAAATATCCAGTAATTAAGATTAGCTGGGCAGGGAATTTTCGAACCTTAAA
>NZ_BAAIEW010000106.1:0-257 GCF_054654515.1 Desulfothermus okinawensis JCM 13304
CTATTCTTTATGCCTGTCATCACTGTGGAACTGTACAGTCCATTCCCTGTTGCTGCGGAAACCGGCATTGTCCAACATGCCAGCAGAATAAATCGGATCAATGGCTACAAAAACAGATAGAAAAACTTCTCCCTACCCATTATTTCCTCTTAACTATAACCCTCCCCCAGGGCCTTCGGGAGGTCGCCAAATCTCATCAAAAGGTGGTTTATAAAGAAATGTTTTCATGTGCTCATGCGAGTCTAAAAAAATTAGCC
>NZ_BAAIEW010000107.1:0-253 GCF_054654515.1 Desulfothermus okinawensis JCM 13304
ATTTAAAAGGCGGCTGTCCATTGAAAATCGGGTCATTGATCGTCAAGGATAGCCTGATCTAAACGGCTGAAAACTGGCATTTGGGCGTACGGGTAGTGTGGAGCATGCCTTTGCCGTTATTGAGGCATCTTTTGTATTCTAATAAATAATTGTTCTTTCACACTCTATTTTCTATCCAGAAGGTCCCCATCGGGGAGGTCTCAAGAAGGCAATGAACGTTAAAGCATGTCCGCAGCAGGCGCATTTCATTTCT
>NZ_BAAIEW010000108.1:0-253 GCF_054654515.1 Desulfothermus okinawensis JCM 13304
GAGGTTTGGGAGTGATGTCTGCTTTTACTGTTGATGTTGGATTTTGAAAGGCATAGTTCCCTGCATCTGCTCCTGATAGTGTTCCACTCACATTGACACTCTTGTCTGTCCCTACATTCTTGTCTTCAAACTCCCCTGTTGCTGTAAGGTTTACATCATCTCCACTTATGATGTCATTGCTTGTGGCTGTGACATCTGCTTTAGTCGTCCTATCATACACCTTATCAGATGCAGTATAGGTGGCTGTTAGAGG
>NZ_BAAIEW010000109.1:0-251 GCF_054654515.1 Desulfothermus okinawensis JCM 13304
GAGAAATGTTAGTTAAATGGTTGGACAATCATAAATATCACAAAGATAATTTAGATATAACGTCTTTTAAAAACCAAACCCAAAAGCAATAAAACACTTCCCATTAGCAGATAAGTACTAGGTTCTGAAACTGGAGCTCCTCTACCACCATCATGGGAAAATGGCGTAAATTAAGGTGGAACCACTGCTGGGCAGAGTAACAGCAGAAAAGATCATGGAGGAAATGCGCACACTTCATTCATTGATTATAT
>NZ_BAAIEW010000110.1:0-238 GCF_054654515.1 Desulfothermus okinawensis JCM 13304
ACCAGGAGGTCCTACAAAGATAATGTTTTTGGCGTGATTGAGGAAAGTTAGATTAGCCAGTTCGTAAATAAGTTTTTCATCTATACTGGGCTGAAATGAAAAATCAAATTCTTCAATGGTCTTAATAAAAGGGAATTTGGCCTTTTTTATCTTTGCATTTATAGAGTTATCTATCCTTACAATTATTTGATTTTGTAGAACCTTATACAGATATTCTTGATAGGAGATTTTTGCTTTG
>NZ_BAAIEW010000111.1:0-223 GCF_054654515.1 Desulfothermus okinawensis JCM 13304
CTTTTCGGAACCATTCTTTATGCCTGTCATCACTGTGGAACTGTACAGTCCATTCCCTGTTGCTGCGGAAACCGGCATTGTCCAACATGCCAGCAGAGTAAATCGGATCAATGGCTACAAAAACAGATGGAAAGACTTCTCCCTACCCATTATTTCCTCTTAACTATAACCCTCCCCCAGGGCCTTCGGGAGGTCGCCAGATCTCATCAAAAGGTCGTTTATA
>NZ_BAAIEW010000112.1:0-222 GCF_054654515.1 Desulfothermus okinawensis JCM 13304
CTTGGGAGTGATGGTAGCTGTTACTCTATCTGTTGGATTTTGAAAAGCATAGTTCCCTGCATCTGCTCCTGATAGTGTTCCACTCACATTGACACTCTTGTCTGTCCCTACATTCTTGTCTTCAAACTCCCCTGTTGCTGTAAGGCTTATATCATCTCCACTTATAATGTCAGAACTTGTCGCTGTGACAGTAGCTGCAGTTGTCCCATCGTATACCTTGTC
>NZ_BAAIEW010000113.1:0-217 GCF_054654515.1 Desulfothermus okinawensis JCM 13304
TCTTCTTTAAATCTTTTGCCAGTTCTTTTCTGTGCTTATAAGATACGTACTTTAATGAATTCCTCATTTGATGAACTAAACAGCTTTGATGCTCTGCTTTTGGAAATACAGCTGATATAGCATCACTGAAGCCTGGTAGACCATCTGTTGCAAATATTAATACATCCTTTACTCCCCGGTTTTTCAATTCATTTAAAACACCCAACCAAAACTTAGA
>NZ_BAAIEW010000114.1:0-211 GCF_054654515.1 Desulfothermus okinawensis JCM 13304
GTATGCTGTTTTTAATCGAATGATTGAGCCCAAATCGAAACAAGCACTTTCTGACTGGTATAAAAAAACCGCTATACATCTAATCCGGCCAGTAGATATATCTGCTTTAAATTCTAAGATGTACTGGAAGAAGTGGGAGAGAGTTAGTAAAGAAGATTTGGATAAGATATCTAAAATATTTTTTAAGCGGATAAATGAAATAGAGCCCATT
>NZ_BAAIEW010000115.1:0-206 GCF_054654515.1 Desulfothermus okinawensis JCM 13304
TATTTTTTACCAAATTTGTCCAATATTATTATGGATGAGAGGATTATTAATAGTTTTGATGTGGAAAATATAGACCTGGAAGTTATCTTATATCAGAGTGGGTATTTGACTATTAGAGAAGTACTGGAATATGAAGATGATGAGGAGATAGAGTATTTATTACACTTTCCCAATAAAGAGGTAAGGATTTCTTTTAATGATTTTAT
>NZ_BAAIEW010000116.1:0-205 GCF_054654515.1 Desulfothermus okinawensis JCM 13304
AATCCTGGGCCTTCTCAATGGCAAAAAAAACTTTGGGCTTATCTTTTAAACTGCCGATTACTTTTAAACGATATCCAAAGGTGATATAAAGGGGACCAGGTGCCCCAAAATCCTTTGGCTCTAGTTTAAACTCAAATAAAAATCCCTTATTGCTTATCTTTTGAGGAGAATATACATTGATGTCCTGAGCCAATACCTTCCCAAA
>NZ_BAAIEW010000117.1:0-202 GCF_054654515.1 Desulfothermus okinawensis JCM 13304
CGATTCTGTCTCTAAAATCCATATCCCCAGGCACTCTTTTTTTCCCTCTAAAGTTATCCCTAACATTGCATATACAGCAGTATTTTTAACTGTCCCATCTACCCTGGCTTTTAAAAATATAGCATCTAAAAATACTATCGCATAAATAGACTCTAAGGGCCTATTTTGCCATTCCTTAGCCTTTTCTAATACAGAATCTGTT
>NZ_BAAIEW010000118.1:0-201 GCF_054654515.1 Desulfothermus okinawensis JCM 13304
GGAAATGAAATGCGCCTGCTGCGGACATGCTTTAACGTTCATTGCCTTCTTGAGACCTCCCCGATGGGGACCTTCTGGATAGAAAATAGAGTGTGAAAGAACAATTAGTTATTAGAATACAAAAGATGCCTCAATAACGGCAAAGGCATACTCCACACTACCCGTACGCCCAAATGCCAGTTTTCAGCCGTTTAGATCAGG
>NZ_BAAIEW010000119.1:0-200 GCF_054654515.1 Desulfothermus okinawensis JCM 13304
AGGCAAAAAAGAGGTTATAGGATCAAAACTCTTTGAAGGAAATGAAAATATTACTGTCTGGAGAGAATTTCTTTTAGACCTTAAAGATAGAGGTCTATTAAGGGTACTTCTATTTGTAACAGATAACTTTCCTGGCTTAACTAAACTCATAAAAGGACTTTTTCCCCTATCAATGCATCAATTATGCATTGTTCATCTAA